>NZ_SYUT01000016.1:0-235411 GCF_005146325.1 Vibrio genomosp. F6
ATTCAGCGTACCACTACATTCTGAGATGAAGTCACGCATAGACGTCGCAATCACTTCATCATCAACACAGAATAAAACTCCTAAAAGCTTAAGCTCTGCATCAATTTCATTAATATATTCTTTCAAGTAAACACGTAGCCTAGAATAGCTAACCGATGTTTTTTTTAACAAAAACCGCAAGTCAATTGTATTATTTACAGTAGGAACCGCTTTCTTTTGTTCATTGGTCAGACTCCCCCACCAATCAATCAAAAGTTCCTTGTATGCCTCACAATCAAAAAAAACACCTAATGACCTAAGCTCTGCGTCAATCCTCTCTATATCTTCTCTCAAATATTTGCGTATAACCTTATGGCTTATCGGTTCATCTTTAAATATTTCGCGCAAATTGACGGTGTTTTGACGACTAACTGAGACAGCTTTCTTTTGTTCCTCAGATAATGACTGCCACCACTCGAGCAGACGGATTCTATACATTCGACCATTAACCAATACACCTAGTGCCTGAAGTTCAACCTCTATCTTATTAATGTCTTTTTTTAATTGCTTACGTATAATTCCATAGTTTTTCATAGCGTCTTGAAACAGCTCATGTAAGTCAATGGTACCTACACGGGTAATTGGAACTGACTTCTTTTGCGCTTCTGTTAAAGAACCCCACCATTTAATCAGGCGCTCCCTGTACACTTCAATATCAAATATAGCCCCTAATACCTTGAGTTCTGCTTCGATCTTACTAAAGTCATCTTTCAATTGATTGCGTACAGATCCATACCCTATCGGTGCACCTTTAAACAGTTCACGTAAATCAACGGAGTTCTTTTTTGCAGAAAGAGGTACCAACATCTTTTGTTCATCAGTTAAAGATTGCCACCAATTATTCAAACGCTTTCTGTATACCTCTAGATCGAAGATAACATCTAACGCCCTTAACTCTTCATCTATCTTATAGATATCTAACTTTAACTGACGACGTATGTGCTTATAGCTAACGGTTGCATCACTGAATAGATCACGTAAATCAATGGTCTTGTTTACGATCGGTAGTGCCTTCTTTTGTTCATCCGTTAAAAATTGCCACCAAATATTCAAGCGCTTTCTGTATATCTCTATATCGAAGAAAACACCTAACGCCCTCAGCTCATCATCTATCTTATTGATATCTAACTTTAACTGACGGCGTATGTAGCTATAGCTAACAGCTTCATCACCGAATAGATCACGCAAATCTATCGTATGGTTTATGATCGGTTGTGTCTTCTTTTGCTCATCCGTTAAAGATTGCCACCAATTGAGCAGGAATAGTCTACGTTCCTTACATTTCATTTAAGCTTCCCATCTTCGCTCTGGTTCTATCTTTTAGTTTTTTCATCAACTGATATCTTTTGAGTGCAGTACCATTGCGATCTACAAATTTAGCCCACACTCCAATAGGTATTTTTGTATAACCTTCAGTTGTCGTTAATGATTTGTGCCCTAGGCATTGCTGTAACAATAAAAGTCTGTCCAGTTGTGACTTACCTAGATCTTCTGAGTTTAGAAGCATAGCGCCAAAACCATGTCGAATTTTGTGTGGAGAGAGCGGTTTGTGTATCAATCCGAGCTTCAACGCTCGGTTAGATAATTTTGAGACTAGCTTACTTACAGCATTTGGTGTGTATGGATTACCACTTTGATTCAAGAAGGCTGGCATAGGGGCTTTACCCCACTTTCTTTTGTGTTTTTTATACTCAAGGCTTGAATGATATCTTTGAACCCTATTAATTGTTTCTTTTGAAACTACAGTGTTTCGATATTTAATTTCTCTCCCTCGCCCTTTGTTACCTTTGATTTCCATCGCAGCATAATCGGAAGGTATCTGAATTGTATTGTCATCCACAATTATGCTCTTTCGACATTCTCTGGATAGCCTTAGTATATTTTCTTGAAATATGCTTTCTACCTCTCCTCGCCGGACACCTGAGTCGTACATAAATTGGATAAGACATTTTTCTCTTTCATGGAAGGCAACAAGAATCAAAGCTTCAATATCAGAAAAAAGGGCAGGCCTAATTAACGACTCTTTAGCAGCAACGACTAAACTACCGCATTCATAAGGATTTTCTTCTCTAAGGAATTTGTAACCAGCTGGAGGATTACATAGGAATTCAGAGAAAAATCTTCCGTAGGTCGCATCTCTATTAGATACGGTTTTTCCACCTATAGATCGTTTCTCTAAACCAGTCTCATCTTTATCATTTCTGCAATATTGAAAATACTTTTGAATTTCTATTGCATGTACTGTCAATAAACAATCGTCTCTCTTAGAACCGATATAATTCTCATCATGCGTAGTAAGATATTTAACTAAATAGAGCAAGTTGTTTGCGTAGGTTTTTACGGAGTGATCACTATGATTAATTCTATAATGAGTCAGAAAATCAGATATAAGCGGTAACAATTCCATTTGTTCATTAAAAACTGCCACACCTTCTGCACATAAAAGTACATTTGGGTATGCATCATAATCTTCATGAGCTACAGAATTTGATACATCAAACTTCTTACTAGTAGAGATGACAACAGAGTTATCCATACGCCCTCGAAGTGTGCACTAAACTACCTTAACTATAGATAGGATTACATACTATGCAAATTAACTACGGCACAATGATGTTAAGCACACACAATAACGAGGATATATCGAATTACTAACTGTTCATTTTATGGAGGGGGTTATAAAAGAGGGACATCACACGAGCGTTGAGTACTATTTAAGTACAGAGTATCACCCAGTAGAGAAAAGTGATGGCTGTACATACACGGACGCAAGCAACCCATATGAAATTCACCAGGGTTGTAGAAGTTCAAGATCTCACCGCGATCATCCACCCCTTTGGTTAGGTCATCAACAATCTTACGTAGCTGATCAACCGTGCCACCATCAGGTTTCGCCCAAGCACGACCTTGAACGCCATACACGCGTCCCATGTCATCTTCCCCTTTACGGAAAGGACTCTTGAGCCATACTTCATTTAAGTTCGAGTTTGCATCCCATGTTTTCGTGCCCAGCTTACGAAAATCTTCAGCGTTATCGTAACCTCGAATGTAACCAAGTAACTCAGCGACTGCGGCTTTCCAGAAGCTCTTACGCGTGGTAACAAGTGGGAATTGATTCTGTCCAACATCATAGGTCAAATCAGCATTAATGACGGTTAAACAGCGTTTACCCGTTCGCTCATTTTCAATCCAAGTACCTTGGTCAACAATGCGCTGACATAAATCTAAATACTGTTTCACTGTCTATCCTTTGCTAACTGTTAGCGTGTTACTTTGTTATTCATTTTATAGGCCCAAGCAATAAGCAGAGCCCCTAGCAATACCATTGGAAGAGAAAGAATCTGTCCCATTGAGATAAAGCCACCAAACAATCCTAAATGAGCATCAGGTTGGCGAACGTATTCTACAAGGAAACGGAAGGTGCCGTAACCCATCAAGAATAAACCAGCCACCGATCCAGCAGGACGCGGTTTACGAATAAACCAATTAAGAATAAAGAAGAGAACAACCCCTTCTAGCGCAAACTCATACAGTTGAGAAGGATGACGAGGCAAAGGGCCGCCATTTGGGAAAATAATCGCCCATGGCACATCAGTCACACGTCCCCATAATTCACTGTTCATGAAATTACCCAAACGGCCCATCCCTAAACCAAACGGAACTAATGGAGCGACAAAATCTGCAACCGCAAAAAAGGTACGCTGGTTTCTACGCGCATACCAAAACATCGCGGTAATGACACCAAGCAGGCCGCCATGAAATGACATACCACCCGTCCATACTTTAAATAGGTAGAGAGGGTCTTGCAAAAACAGATCAAAGTTATAGAACAGTACATAGCCTACTCGGCCGCCAATCACGACACCAAGAAAGCCAGCAAAAAGTAGGTCAGAGACTTCTTCGCGCGTCCAACCACTTCCCTGTTTATCCGCTCGGCGGTTAGCAAGCCACATAGCGAACATGAAGCCGACCAAATACATAAGCCCATACCAGCGTATAGAGATTGGTCCTAATTCAAGTAAAACAGGATCAATATTGGGGAATTCGATAAATCCCTGAGACATAAGAAAGTTCTCTTTTTAAAGTGAGTCTACAGCAGCATTGTGCCAGCGATAAAAATTAAAAATACAGCAAAAATCTTTTTCAACACAGGAGTTGGCAGTCGAGTGGCTAAATTTGCACCGACTCTAGTGGTTAACATAGAGGTAGAAGTGATCGCGATTAATGCGGGAAGATACACATAACCCACGCTATACGCGGGTAAACTTTCAACTGCTGAACCATGCAAGATAAAACCAAGCATGCCAGAAATGGCAATCACACAACCACACACAGATGAGGAGCCTACCGCTTTACGCATCTCAACGCCATGACGATTTAGAAACGGAACAGACAGCGAGCCACCACCAATTCCCGCCAACGATGACACGACACCAATTCCTGCTCCACAGCACATAGTGATGATTGAACTCGGCATGGCTCGTTGAATCGTCGTTTTAATCGACAATAACATTTGGATTGATAACAGAAGCACAATCACCCCAAAGACTTTTGGCAAATATTGGGCGGGGATCAATTCGGCAATATTCGAACCGACAAACCCACCAACAATCACGCCAGGCATCAACCATTTAACAACAAACATATCGACATTGCCGAGCCTAAGGTGGTTTAACGCTGAAGATCCAGATGTAACAATGATACTGGCCAACGACGTTGCTAATGCAATTTGCATAATGATATCAGGCTGAATATTCGCCATAGGTAAGAGAAAGAGCAGCGCGGGAACGACGATTAGGCCTCCCCCAATACCAAGCAAGCCAGCCATCACACCTACCACTGCACCTAGCGCAAGCAGCAAGCTTAATAATTCGTAATTCAAAGTGGTTCCTATTTTTTACCCGCTCGGATGAAGCCAGCAAAACCTTTACGTTCAAAATATTCCAGCATCATAGTATAAATCGATTCACCATACGGCTGCATCAAGGCTGTGTCAGCAAGTACCTTAAGTTCTTGAGCATCAGAATGACGCAACAAATATTTAATTCGAGCCACATTAGAGGTATTCATACTCAAGGTTCGATAACCAAGCCCAAGCAGTAGCAATGAGCCCATAGGATCACCCGCTAACTCACCACAAATACATACAGGCAACGAATGACGCTCACATGTATCATAAATATGCTTAAGTGCCATGATGACAGCAGGATGCATGGATTCATAGACATCAGAAACCCGTGAATTGTTTCGATCAACCGCCAATAAATATTGTGTTAAGTCATTGGTACCCACCGACACAAAATCCACTTTATCAGCAATCAAAGGCAACAAATAAAGCATTGAAGGGACTTCAATCATGATCCCAATCAGGGGTTTTCGGATAGAAGCATCTTGCAGGTTGACCTCATTAAATGCTTGTTCAATCAACTGTAATGCATCATCCAGCTCTTGAGTACTCGAAATCATCGGCAATAAAATGCTCAGGTTATGATGCTGAGTGCTCGCGCGTAACATCGCTCGCAGTTGAATAACAAAAATATCGGGGTGATCTAAGGTAAAACGAATTCCACGCCAGCCTAAGAATGGGTTGTCCTCTTCGATCGGTAAATAAGGAAGGGCTTTATCACCGCCAACATCCAGTGTACGCATCACAACTCGCTTGTCAGGGTAGGCATTTAAAACCGAGCGATACTGCTGAATTTGTTCTTCTTCTGAGGGGAATCGGTGCTGAAGTAAAAATGAAATTTCCGTTCGATAAAGCCCAACACCATCGACCCCTTTATTGATCGCGATGTTACTATCAGCACTTAAACCCGCATTGAGAAGTATCTCTACCGATTCACCATCTGAGGTGTGAGCATCGTGGAAAAGCTCCGCCTCAACCATGGTTGAAAGCTCACTCTCTTCGTGAACTAACTCTTGGTATTCTGCTAATAGCTGCCTATTCGGCTCAATGAAAATCTCGCCACTATAGCCATCAACAATCCCCTGCTTATGATTAATCGCTTTAGGATTAAGATTAACCCCCATAACGGCAGGGATCCCAAGCGCTCTAGATAATATGGCCGCATGAGAATTCGCCGCCCCTTCAATAGAAACAACCGCGAGTAATTTATCTTTGGGGATGGACGCTAAAATGGATGCCGTTAACTCTCGGACAACCAATATGACTGGCTCATCAAGCTTCTGCTGTTCTTGCTCTCGACTGTGGAGGAAATAGAGTAGTCGCTGCCCTAGTTCGCGAACATCTTGTGCACGCTCCCGAAGATAGACATCAGACATACGAGCAAAGCGGTTAGAATAAGTCTCCACAACCTGCCTCAATGCCCAATCAGCTCTGTCACCTTTCTGGATTTGAGCTTTAAGATCCGTCCGCAGCATAGGATCGTTCAGTAAGTGAGTGAAAAGATCAAAAATGGCTAGCGCATCTTTGTTTATTTCACTGTCTAACTTTTTACGCAGGCGACGAAAATCCGTTAATGCACTCTCAATCGCGAGTAGCAACCACTCTTGTTCGCGTGCAATATCCAGTGTCGAGGCAGGGTAAACGTCGGCCAGCTCAGGCTGAGTGTTATCCCACCAAAAACGGCCAATCGCGACACCTGATGACGCGCCAATACCTTGGGTCGCTTGCTGTTTATGACTCAGTAACCAGTGACCTTGAGTTTGAGCATGTGCAATGATCACCGCAACTTGAGCAGAAAGAGTGACTAAAAAAGACTCTTCCATCTCACTAAAAAGACGCGGCTGTTTTTGTTGTACAACCAAAACCCCAAGCACTTGCTTACGGTATATGATGGGCGTACCAAGAAAGGAGTGATAAATATCTTCCCCAAGCTCAGGGAAAAATTTGAAATTAGGATGGGAAGCCACGTCGGTAAGGTTAAGCGGCTCTGCACATCGTTTAACTAATCCAACAAGCCCTTCATCGTAACCGATATGAATTTTATTGCCTTTAAAAGTCAGCCCTTGAGTCGCCATCAACTCAAGACGCTGCATTTCATCATTTGCAAGATAAACGGTACAACACTCAGACTGCATAGCACTGCATGTCTCCTTTACCAAAAGCTCCAATGCCACATAGACATCTTCGACTCTCGATACGTGTTCAACTATGTCCCTTAGCTGAGTGAGCATGTTTATCCTCTACGCTGTTTTCGCTTTGCCTTAATCTTTCGCTCTTTAAAAGGCATAGCTAAAGACGCAAACTCTTTCATCGCACGACGGTAAACATCACGCTTAAAAGAGACAACTTGCCTAACTGGGTACCAATAACTGACCCAGCGCCAACCATCAAATTCAGGGGTGCTTCCACGGTTCATATCAATATGTGATTCATCACAATCTAATCGTAGAAGAAACCATTTCTGTTTTTGTCCAATACAGACAGGTTTAGAATCCCAGCGGACAAGACGTTTTGGTAGTTTATAACGTAACCAATGACGGCTTGTTGCTACAATTTTTACATCCTTTTGAGTAAGACCAACCTCTTCGTATAACTCACGGTACATTGCTTGTTCCGGAGTTTCTCCATCGTCAATTCCACCTTGAGGGAATTGCCACGAGTGTTGTCCGTATCGTTTAGCCCAGAAGACCTGACCATGGTTGTTACATATTACAATCCCGACATTTAAGCGGTAACCATCGCCATCTATCACTGGCCAACCTCTAGTTAAATTTCTAATTACTCTGATTTTTCCACATATCCCCAATAGGAGCAAACTTACTGATGTGATTAAACCGATATTTATTGCTATCCATTGAAAATTGGATAACTTTTAAACAAATTTAAGTTATCAACACAGGAGTGAGACATAGCCCACATTTATTCACCTTTTCTGTGAATAAGTATGTGCAGAATTAGATTCAAACTGAAAAACACGTTTACTGTTTGAGCATTGTAAAATAATAGGTTTTAAGTAAATTTAAATTTAGTTATTAATTAACAATAACTTGCAACCTTCCAAGTAAGGTGACATTCAAAAGATAATGCATTGATCTTTTTATTTTTAAAATTGATTAAAGATCAACCAAGTTGAACTTTATCCACACAGTAAAAGCGACAAACCAGTTACGGTGTTTTTTATCAAGTAAAATTATGCCTTACAACCCCTGTTTATTGATCCAGAAAAAAGCCCAAAATAACTTTTTAATATCGTCCTGTGGATAACCTATGAATTGATCGTATTTTACCCAGCATGATCATTTATACCGCGCTCAAGATTGCTTCTCTCTCAGGTAATGAATTTGATATAATTATTTTTTTACTTGATACCGATAATATGAAACCTGAACCACAATCTGAATCTGAGCTTCTTCAACGAGCGCAAGCCATTGCTGGGATTAGCTTTCAAGAACTTGCTGATGAAGCAGAGATGACCGTTCCACCCGATCTGAAGCGTGACAAAGGTTGGGTTGGGCAGTTGCTAGAGTGGCATTTAGGAGCGTTAGCGGGCAGTAAACCCCAGCAAGATTTCGTTGATCTTGGAATTGAACTAAAAAGCATCCCAATAAGCTACTCCGGAAAACCTTTAGAAACGACCTTTGTTTGCGTCGCGCCCCTTATTGGTGTTCATGGGCTTCGTTGGGAAAACAGTCATGTTCGAAATAAGCTTTCTCGCGTGCTTTGGATCCCGGTGGAAGGTGAACGAGAAATCCCACTAAGCCAAAGGCATGTCGGCTCACCTTTGATCTGGTCACCTTCTCAAGAAGAAGAGCGCCAACTAAAAACAGACTGGGAAGAGTTAATGGAGCTGATTGTATTAGGAAATGTAGAGCAAATCACCGCTAGGCATGGCGAAGTATTGCAACTGAGGCCCAAAGCTGCAAACAGCAAAGCGCTCACCGAAGCTTATGGCGCCAGTGGTAAATTGATAAAGACATTACCGAGAGGGTTTTATCTTCGTAAAGAGTTTACTTCCCAAATTCTGGAACAATACTTTATTAATTAGATCCATTAGTGCGTATTTAAAGACAGTTCTATATCACAATAGAGTGCGCCATCATCGCAGCCACATTCATCATAAGCATTATGTAAGCGTAAGTAGGCTTTTTCTACCCCCAAACGAGTCAACTCCTCTTTGACTAATTCAAGAGATTTAAAGTGCATTAGCTCATTATCTTTCTTAATTGGCTCAAGTTTGTGTTTGTATTCTACCGCTAACAAATACTGTGAAATGTCCGCACAACCAATGACATAAACCTTTGGTGGCTTATATGTATCTTTATGACGTCCATGTATCCATAAATCCAATTGATGTTCCTGCATAGCTCACCTCCACTTAGATATTAAAGTCTAGTTGAAGCTCACAAGAATGCTAAAGTTCTCAATTCAATCACCAATATTCAATTCCGATGCAGTATATTGAGATCTCCTCATTCCCATTAAAACGAATATTTTAGTGCCTGCACTCGCGCCATGTCTGCACGAATGTTCGATAAACCAACTGGCAAGGACGTCATATGCAATATACTCAACTGCCCCACTCTAGTTTAGAAATTAGTAAAATTTGCTTGGGCACAATGACATTTGGTGAACAAAATTCTCAACAGCAAGCATTCGACCAAATTGATTATGCATTAGAGCGTGGTGTTAATTTTATTGATACTGCGGAAATGTACCCTGTTCCTCCAAAGAAAGAGACTCAAGGCTTAACTGAAACTTACATTGGCAACTGGTTGAAAAACAGTGGTAAACGAGAAAAAATCGTATTAGCAACGAAAGTGGCAGGACCGCGTAATGTGCCCTACATTCGCGACAATATGAGCCTAAACCGTCGTCATATCCACACGGCGATTGATGACAGCTTGAAACGACTTCAAACCGATTATGTTGATCTCTACCAATTACATTGGCCTCAAAGAGAAACCAACTGCTTCGGTCAGCTAAATTACCAATATTCTGACCAGCAAGAAGAAGTCACGCTGATCGAAACACTCGAAGCACTCAACGACCTTGTACAAGCCGGCAAGGTTCGGTACATCGGCGTTTCCAATGAAACACCATGGGGTGTCATGTCTTTACTTAAATTGGCAGAAAAGCATAATCTACCAAGAATTGTCTCAATCCAGAATCCGTACAATCTTTTAAATCGAAGCTTTGAAGTTGGCCTTTCTGAAATCAGTCATCACGAAGAGGTCAAGCTACTTGCCTACTCTCCACTGGCATTCGGCTGTTTAAGTGGAAAATATCTGAACGGCGCTCGTCCAGTTGATGCTCGTTGTAGCCTATTTGAACGCTTTGTTCGCTACTTTACCCCACAGGGAATAAAGGCGACTCAAGCCTATGTTGATATCGCCAATAAGCATGGATTAGATCCGGCGAAAATGGCATTGGCCTTTGTCAATCAACGCCCTTTTGTCGCTTCGAATATCATTGGTGCGACGAATTTAGAGCAGCTAAAAAGTAATATAGACAGTTTAGATGTAACGTTAAGTACGGAGTTGCTTCAAGAGCTACAAGAGGTTGGAACCACTTACTCCAACCCTTGTCCGTAGGAAGGTTTCGGGGCTAAACGAAACTCATTGCTTAGCCCCTATCGATTACGTTGTAATTCTAGAACTTAAGACTCGTCGTAGGTGACGAACTCGACGCTCAGCAGTCACGGCTTCAGGTTCAGATAACCCCAGTGGACGACCATCAATATCCAAACCAACATCACGCAATAAAAACGCATTGTCCCAAGGAATAGCGTGAACGGAACGACGAACTTTAGCTCTCCAAACTCTCTCTTCACGACGAAGATCAGCACGAACAAGTACAGTTGCAAGTTGTAGATATAGTGAATGACGCATAATAATTCTCCAGTAGATTGAATACACTGGGAAAAATGGCGTAAAAATTGGCTGTATAGGAAGGGTAGATAAGTTTGTATCCTATTTAAGCTGCCATTTTTCCGCAGCCTTTAAGGATACGGATTAATTAGTTATCAATGATTATGGTTTGATCGTCACACTTACCTGAAGTGCTGGCGTGAGCCATATTCAAAGTAGTGGGGTTATGATCAAAAGACGCACAGAATAACTGAACAAAATCGAAATATTTCATGATGCGCCTCCAAGTAACTAATTAATCCAAAAGTGTGCGTGACTATTCAAGTCACGGTTAAATTGTAAGCAATCTTGAGTATTCTTCAACCCTATTGCGATTAAATAATATAAAACAATTCAATCAACTAGATAATCATCAAGCTAAGCATTTGGAATAACATATTCACCTAAAGAATAATAAAATCACACTAAAAATGACCAGATATAAAAAAGCCACCTCTTGCTGGGCGGCTTTATAAATTGAAACTTAAGCTAAAATATTCAGTTATTTAGACGATGCCTTCACTTTCTGTGATTAAATTATGCTTGTTCAATAGGCGATACATCGTCGCTCGTGACACCCCTAGCTCTTTGGCCGCATGGGAAACATGCCCAGAATGAGACTCTAAAACAAGACGCAGCGCATCGCGTTCTGAACGCTCACGAATACTTTTCAAACTCCGCTTACTATCATTTCGCTTTGAGAGTTCAAGTTGAGTTTCATCAAGCATAACGGTATCCGACATCAGCACCACACGCTTGATCTGGTTCATTAACTCACGAACATTTCCCGACCAATGGTATCGAGTCAGCTCTTTAAGCGCTTCTTCAGAAAAACTTCTAACTTGAGCATTAAACTCTTTCGAGTACTCCTGTAAAAAATGTTTAGCCAAAATAGTAATATCACCGGTTCGTTCTTTAAGGCTTGGGACATTAATCCTCAACACATTAATGTAATGATACAGCTCTTCACTAAAATCCCCTTCCATCAGTGCTTTTTCTACATCTGAAGAGTTGGCCGATAAAATTCGCACATCGACTTCTTTTAAGCCATCTTTCGTCTCAATCGTTCCCTCTTTAAGAAAATGCAGCAAATTTAGCTGTTGGCATTTTGGCATATGAAGAATGTCATTCAAAAGAACGGTGCCGCCATCCGCTTGCTCTAATAAAGAGAGCTTATCACTATCGTTTTGATCAATACCAAACAGTTCACTCTCCATTCGCCCTTCAGAAAGTGCTCGGCAGTTAATGGTAAGAAATGGTTTCTTTGCTCGGGATGAGGTGTTGTGAATCGCTCTCGCTACCGTCTCTTTTCCCGTACCGTTTTCGCCATAGATCAAAATACTGACGTCGGTCGGGCCGATACGTTTCACTTGATCGCGTAGGCGCTTCATTGGGATCGATTCTCCTATCAGTCCCATGTCATTTTTTGAGCCATAGTTTGGCCACACTTTTTTCTCTAACTTTAACATTCCCAACTGGTGACCAATGGTATTCAGCAATTGAGCATCAGGAATTGGGGCCGTAAAAAAGTCGATACAAAAGTTAACGATAAACTGACAAATAGTATCTGAGCTAAGTTGTGACTCTCGGATAAATGCAATCCATCGAACCTGTTTATGAGTGCTAACTAAATTAGCCATCCCATTTAAACTAAATTCATCGTGACTAAGATCGACAATGCCAATACATGGGCCAGTCTCACTAAACAAAGCATCGGCTTTACGTAAATCTGCGCACTGAGTGCAACGCCAACCAACCTGTTCTAATACGGTTAACCAAGGTTCGTATGTCCCACCAACTACGACGAGAGAACCAGGGACAGAATCCATTCGGAATTGAGTTCCCATTAGTTTCTTCCTTATTATTTATAATATTATTTATAATAAATATGCCATCTATATGATGTATATATATTGAGACTATCTTCTTAGATTTGACGTCTCAATACTAAGACTAGTTTGGAAATAGTGGATTCTCTACCTAATCATTAGGCTGGATTCACAGAAGAATGCATAACAGAATGTACTCACCTGCATGTGTACAGCCAAGTTCACATAATGTGTGAGTTATTGCTGTAAATTGGAGCGGTTGAAATGTACTAAACATTTGTAAATAGGTATAAAAAAACCACCCGAAGGTGGCTTTTTTTAATTAGATGGGCTGTCACATCCCATAAGCGAGTATTACGCTTGTGGACGCATTGCCGGGAACAAAATCACGTCACGGATTGTGTGCGTGTTTGTAAATAGCATTGCCAGGCGGTCGATACCGATACCTTGACCAGCAGTTGGCGGTAGACCGTGCTCTAGTGCAGTAATGTAGTCTGCATCGTAGTACATCGCTTCGTCATCACCTGCATCTTTAGCGTTAACTTGCGCTTTAAAACGCTCGTCTTGGTCTTGTGCATCGTTAAGCTCAGAGAAACCATTCGCAACTTCACGGCCACCGATGAAGAATTCAAAGCGGTCTGTGAAGAATGGGTTGCTATCGCTACGACGAGCCAATGGAGAAATATCCGCTGGGTAGCCAGTGATGAACGTTGGTTGAATTAACTGAGGCTCAGCCGTTTCACCAAAGATCTCTTCAAGAAGCTGACCACAAGTCCAGAATTTCTCAACGTACAGGCCCACTTCTTCTGCAATTTTAACCATCAATTCTCTGTTCTGAAGATCATCTTCAGTCAGAGCTTGAATGTTTGCATTTTCAGGTGTGTAGTGTTTGATTGCATCGAACATGCTCATGCGAGCGTAAGTGCCACCGAACTCAACCGTTTCGTCGCCGTAAGGCATAGAAGTCGAACCAAGAACGTCCATCGCTGCTGTGCTTAGCATCTCTTCCGTTAGATCCATTAGATCTTTGTAGTCAGAGTACGCTTGGTAGAATTCCATCATTGTGAATTCTGGGTTGTGACGTGGAGAAAGACCTTCGTTACGGAAGTTACGGTTGATCTCGAATACACGGTCAAAACCACCAACCACTAGACGCTTAAGGTAAAGCTCAGGTGCAACACGTAGGTACATGTCGATGTCTAGTGCGTTGTGATGAGTGATGAATGGACGTGCAGTTGCACCGCCTGGGATCACGTGCATCATTGGCGTTTCAACTTCTAGGTAGCCTTTTGAGCTCATGAAGTTACGGATTGAAGACACAAGCTTAGAACGCACGATGAATGTGTTACGAGAATCTTCGTTCACGATCAGATCAACGTAACGCTGACGGTAACGCATCTCTTGGTCAGTAAGACCGTGGAACTTCTCTGGCAGAGGACGAAGTGCTTTGGTTAGCAATTCAAACTCTTCCATGTTCACGTAAAGATCGCCTTTACCTGACTTGTGAAGCGCACCTTTAACACCGATGATGTCACCGATATCTAGGCCTTGGTACTTCTCTTTCAGTACTTTTTGAACATCTTTTGCTGCGTATGCTTGGATACGGCCAGATGTTTCTTGAATCGCTAGGAATGGACCACGCTTAGCCATTACACGACCAGCAATTGCCACAATGTGGTTCAGCTCTTCTAGCTCTTCTTTTGTCTTTTCACCGAATTCAGCTTGAAGATCACCTGCAAGGTTCTCGCGGCGGAAATCATTTGGGTGGCCATTCGCTTTACAGTTTTGGCGGATATGATCCAGTTTGCCACGGCGCTCTGCAATCAATTTGTTTTCGTCTTGTAGTTGCTCAGTCATTGCTTAACCTTTTGCTTTCAGTCGGTTCGCTTACAGGCCTGATTTCAGGCTGGCTTCGATAAATTTGTCTAAATCTCCGTCGAGAACCGCTTGAGTATTGCGGTTTTCTACGCCGGTACGTAAATCTTTAATGCGTGAATCGTCGAGTACATAAGAACGAATTTGGCTGCCCCAACCAATGTCAGATTTTGCATCTTCGTTGGCTTGTTTTTCCGCATTCTGTTTTTGTAGCTCGTATTCAAATAGTTTTGCACGAAGCTGTTTCATTGCTTGATCTTTGTTCTTATGCTGAGAACGATCGTTTTGGCACTGAACAACCAGGTTAGTCGGAAGGTGGGTAATACGTACCGCAGATTCCGTCGTATTGACGTGCTGACCACCAGCGCCTGACGCACGATATACATCGATACGTAAGTCAGATGGATTAATATCAATTGCGATGTTGTCATCAATCTCAGGATAGATAAATGCAGATGCAAATGAAGTATGGCGACGGCCACTTGAATCAAATGGTGACTTACGAACCAAACGGTGTACACCCGTTTCAGTGCGTAACCAACCGTAAGCGTACTCACCAGAGATACGTACTGTTGCACCTTTTAGCCCTGCGACTTCACCGTCAGAGACTTCGATCACTTCAACTTTGAACCCTTTCGACTCTGCCCAACGCAAATACATGCGCAGCAATATTGAAGTCCAATCTTGCGCTTCTGTACCACCAGAGCCAGATTGTAAGTCGATATAGCAATCAGAAGCGTCATGATCTCCAGAGAACATACGGCGAAATTCGAGTTTTTCCAGTTTCGCTTCTAGTTCAGCAAGCTCTGGCTCAATTTCATCAAACGTTTCTTGATCTTCTTCTTCAACAGCAAGTTCAAGTAGACCTTCAACGTCTTCAACGCCTAAATCTAATTGATCGATAGTTTCAACAACCGCTTCAAGTGCTGCACGTTCTTTACCTAACGCTTGTGCGCGCTCAGGTTCGTTCCATACATCCGGTTGTTCTAGCTCTGCATTTACCTCTTCTAGACGCTCTTTTCTAGCGTCATAGTCAAAGGTACCCCCTCAGGATATTTGTGCGTTCAGACACATCCTGTAGACGGTTTTTAATTGGATTGATTTCAAACATGTTTTCTCATCATTTATGAGTAGAAATTAACCGAGGAATTCTACTCAAAAATGTGACGAAGATACAGAATTTTTTGTGCTAAAGGGCTTGAAATAAAAAGTGAAAAATTATGCATAAATCCACTTTTTACTCTATTCCTATTTCGCTTCGAGGTGATCCACTAACAATTGAAGAGATTGATTACCGCGGAACTCGTTAATATCAAGTTTATATGCAAGTCGAACCGTTTTTGCGGATGCATCAGGCCAACGGCGTAAATCGACATTAAAAGCGATACCGTCAATCATGACGTTAGTTGGCAGCCCTTTGTATAACGGCTCTAACATCAATTTCAAATGCTTTTCCCCCACCAGTTTTTGGTGCAACACTTTAAACTCACCATCAAAAATGGGATCCGGAAACGCTTGCCCCCAAGGGCCGCCAGAACGAATGGTTTGAGCTGTATGCATGGAAAACTCTTCTGGCTTTAATTCTCCATCGGATAAGATCACCCCTTTTAAGGTAGACTCACCTAACTCTTGACGAACTGAGTCATCAAACAGTTGGCTAAATCGCTCAAAATCTTTTTCCATAATGGTTAAGCCAGCCGCCATCGCATGACCACCAAACTTTAAAATCAAGCCGGGATTTTGCGTATCGATTCGATCAAGTGCGTCGCGCATATGAAGACCTTGAATCGAACGGCATGAACCTTTAATCATCCCTTCTCCGCCGTCAGCAAAAGCGATGACAGGACGATGAAATTTGTCTTTCACTCGTGACGCTAAAATACCGATAACGCCTTGATGCCAATCACGTTGAAATAGAGCAAGACCATAAGGTAGTTCAACCCCTTCACCAAACTGAAGTCGCTCACAAAAAGCCATTGCTTCTTGCTTCATGCCCTCTTCGATCTCTTTGCGCGTCTGGTTAAGACCATCTAACTCACTGGCCATTCGACGAGCGGCATGGATGTTATTACTCATTAAGAGCTCAACCCCAAAAGACATGTCATCTAATCGGCCTGCGGCGTTAATTCTAGGCCCTAATGCGAAGCCGAAATCAGAGGCAACTAATCTTTTTGCGTCACGCTTAGCGATTTCAATTAATGCTTGAATACCAGGGCGAGCTTTACCTGCACGAATGCGTTGCAAGCCTTGATGAACTAAAATTCGATTATTCTCATCCAATGGAACCACATCGGCGACAGTCCCTAGCGCCACCAAGTCAATCAACTCCATTAGTTTTGGTTCTGGCATGCCTTGCTGTGTAAACCAACCTAGTTTTCGCATGTGGACACACAGAGCCATCATCAAATAAAACGCGACACCTACCCCGGCAAGTGCTTTTGATGGAAACTCACAGCTCTCAAGATTTGGGTTCACCATTGCATCAACCGCAGGTAGTTCATGTCCAGGTAAATGGTGATCCGTGACCAGAACCGTTAACCCCTGCTCTTTGGCATAACGCACCCCGTCAATTGAAGAGACACCGTTATCTACCGTCATGATCATTTGCGCACCAAGCTCAATGGCTTGATCGACCACTTCAGGACTTAATCCATAACCATCTTCAAAACGGTTTGGAACCAAATAGTCAACGTTATTACTGCCTAACATTCTTAAAGCAAGAACTGACAGCGCAGAACTGGTTGCCCCATCGGCATCAAAATCACCCACAATAATAATGCGTTTTTGAGTGCTAATGGCCTCAAACAAAAGCTCAACTGCTTTATTAATGCCACCTAACTTCTGAAAAGAGTGAAGTCCTTTTGCCGCCGTTTGAAGCTGATCTAAATGAGTAATGCCACGGTTGATGTAAATTCGCTTCAACAGATCCGGCATAGATCCGGGAAGCAAAGTGACATCAGCATCTGGACGACGTTGGATTTCAATCATGAATGTGGTTCTCTCTCGACGAGTAAATCTAAAATAAGAAATTTGCCTTTAAGACAATCGAGGCCTGGTATTCACCAAGCCTCATTATGAAAGCGTTTAAAGCCGGTGTTATTTAATCTGTTCTAAGCGTTGCAATAATTTTGCAGGAGGAAGGTAGCCGCCAACCAATTCGCCATTTGGCAAGAAAATAGCGGGAGTACCACTGATACCCAACTCACGTCCTAAATTGTAGTGCGCTGAAATCGTCTGTTGGCATTGAGCTAAATCATTCACGCCCGTGCCAAACTTACGGTTTACTTTTGCATCGTGCATCGCAGATTGTGGATCCGCAGCACACCAAACGCCCGCCATTTGCGTCGCTACTTGACCTGTTGGGCCTTGACGAGGGTACGCCATGTAGCGCACCGTGATGCCTAGCTTATTATAGCCATCCATTTGACTGTGTAATTTCACACAGTACCCACAAGTAATATCGGTAAAGACCGTTACTACGTATTTTTCATTTTTAGATTTGTATTCAATTGAACTGTCTTTAAAGGACGCAATTTTTTCAGCATTGAGTGGAGCTTGTCGCTCAGCAACCACATCCACATAGTTACCCTCTTCATCCAGTGAGTATAGAGTACCCGCTAAAAAATGGTCTCCGTTTGGAGAAGCAAAGATAACACCACCGCTCGTTTGAACTTCCACTAAACCATTAATATCCGCGGGTGCCACATTCAAAACCTGAACACCTATTTTAGAAAATCGTGCGGTCAACTCGGCTTTATCAAAAGCTGTCGATGTCACTTGTTGAGAATCAACTTTCGCCGTCGAAGTTTCAGCCGTAGTGCCATCTGCACCATTACAAGCTGCAACAAAAAATGGCAGTGTTAAAAGAGTTAGTCGGCGTAGTACGCTCATGAAAATCACCTTAAAAATAGTCGAGTTAAGCCCTTGGATGGTGCTCGTGATGAATCTGTTTCAGTCTTTCTGTCGCGACATGAGTATAAATTTGCGTGGTCGATAAGTCACTATGTCCTAGTAACATCTGAACCACTCTTAGATCTGCACCATAGTTTAATAAATGTGTGGCGAATGCATGGCGCAATACGTGAGGAGATAACAGCTCAGTATCGATTTCTGCGATCAGTGCATAATGCTTTATTCGATGCCAAAATGTTTGTCGCGTCATTTGCCTTGCACGTCGGCTAGGAAAAACCACATCTGACGTTTTTTCTCCTAATAGCAATGGACGCCCCTGCTCGATGAAGGTTTCAATCCAATCAACAGCATTTTCCCCCATAGGAACCAAACGTTCTTTGCCCCCTTTACCTATCACTCTTACTACGCCTTGGCGCAAACTGATGTTTTCCATGGTCAGGCTAACAAGTTCAGTCACACGTAAACCTGTCGCGTACAAGAGTTCGAGCATCGCTTTGTCTCGAAGTTCAATCGGATCGTTAGGATCGGGCGCATTCAGCAAATCATCAACTTGCTCTTCGCTTAAATCTTTCGGTAAACGCTGAGGCAATTTAGGGCTAACAAGCAGTGCACTTGGATCATCCGCTCGATGCTTTTCTCTATGTAAGTACTGAAAAAGACGCCGAATCGCCGACTGCATTCGAGCTCGTGATGTCTGTTTGTAATCTTGATCAACCAACCAAGCTTGATACTCTTGTAAACCCGATAGACTGATGAAACCTAAACGATAGTTGTGCTCACTCATCCACTTAATTAACTTCGATAAATCGGTGCGATATGAAGAAAGGGTGTTTTCAGATAAACCTCGCTCCATCCACATGGTATCTAAGAACTGTTCAACTACCCCTAAATCACCACTCTGATCTTGCAGCTTATCTTCATTGTTATTATTCGAAGTCATCTAGATTTTTTACTACCGTAAATCCTTTGTCATTATCGCCTCAGATTAAGGCAGAGCTTCGGTAATTACTATAAAAAAGAGAACTAGAGCGGATATTCACTGCAATCATCCGCAAAATATGGGTAGAATTCGCCATCACTTCTCAAAACCAACGATGCGCTATGAAAATTGGACTGTTCTACGGCTCAACCACTTGCTACACCGAAATGGCTGCCGAAAAAATTCGGGCAATTATCGGGGAAGATCTCGTCGATATTTTTAATGTCAAAGATTGTGATATTTCCCAAATGGGCAATTATGATCTCTTAATCTTAGGCATCTCGACTTGGGATTTTGGCGAAATTCAAGAAGATTGGAGCGCGATCTGGCAAGAGGTTGGTGGCGTTCCACTGAAAGATAAATGCGTCGCTCTCTTTGGTTTGGGCGATCAAGAAGGGTATGGTGAATGGTACCTTGATGCGATGGGTCTACTTCATGATGAACTCAAAAGTAGCGGCGCACAGTTTATTGGTTACTGGCCAAATGAAGGCTATGAATTTGAAGCATCAAAAGCTCTCACAGAAGACAACTCTCACTTCGTTGGTCTAGCGTTAGATGAAGATTCTCAATATGAGCTAAGCGATCAACGAATTGAAGATTGGTGTGAACAAATTTTAGTTGAGTTCCACGACTCTCTATAAATAACTACGCCAAATAAAAGAGGGGTTGATGCTTAACACATCAACCCCTTTTTTAGTATTCAGAATGACGTTATGCCACTTCTTCTACTAACTCTTCTTGCTGAGATTTACCAACAAAGAACATGCAAACCATCGCGGTCACTGTCGGTAATAACCAACCCATACCGATGTCAAATAGAGGAAGCATATTTAGCGCAGAAACATCAACGCCAGCCACTTTAGCGCCATCAATCATAGCGAACATCAGAGAGACTAAAATCACAACACGGTACGCCATTTGCGGGTTTGGTAGCTTCTTACGGATAAAGGTAAGTGCAACCAATGCAATCGCCACTGGGTACAGTGCAAACAGCACAGGTACAGAGAGTGAAATAAGCTGAGCTAGACCCACGTTTGCCACTATTGCACATGCCACACCATTGATGATGACCCATTTTTTGTAAGACAGTGGCGTCAATGAGCTGAAGTAATCAGAACATGCTGAGATCAGGCCAATGGCTGTGGTTAAACACGCTAGCATTACGATGACAGACAGAACAATCTGGCCAGATGGTCCAAACAGAGCTTGAACGTATAGGCTAAGAACAACACCGCCGTTATCTACACCACTTGCTACTGCTGCACTTGTCGCGCCAAGGTAGAACAGTGAGATATAAACAAATGCTAAACCAGCCGCCGCAATACACGCTGCGCTGATCAGGTATTTAGTTACCGCAGCACGCTCTGTTACGCCTTTACTGCGCATGGCATCAACAATGAGCATACCAAACATCAATGAACCGAACGTATCCATTGTGTTGTAGCCTTCAAGGAAACCTTTCGTCAACGGCTGAGTCAGGTAATCCCCTTGAGCGGCAATCATCGCACCTTGAGGGTTTGTGAATACGGCAACAGCTAAAATAATAAGACCGACAAAAAGTGCAGGTGTTAATACTTTACCAATCACATCAATCAGTTTGCCCTGCGTCCAAGCGAAACCCATCGCGATAGCAAAGAAAATGATAGAGAAGATCGTTAAATCAATTTGAGCGGCATCGATAATGAATGGTTTAACTGCCATCTCGTAGGCAACAAGACCGGTACGAGGTGCTGCAAATGCAGGGCCGATAATGATAAAGATCAGAACCGCCATGATAGTCGCAGCTTGCTTTGGCAAGTCTTTAGTCAAATGGCCCCATGTGCCACCCGCAACAGCAATAGCAATAATGGTAACCAAAGGAAGACCTACCGCTGTTAATAAAAAGCCACTCATTGCAGGCAATAGGTTTTCACCCGCTAGCTGACCCGCTAGAGGTGGAAAGATAATGTTGCCAGCACCCAAGAAAAAAGCAAAAAGCATGAAGCCCAATGCAATTATATCTGTTAATTTTAAACTCTGTTTCACAGATAACCCTTATACTTATAATTTATTAAATGTTGTGTTTACTTTCGGAAATGAACCACTCAAAAATGCGAGGTAGCATCAAGAAAATAGAGCCGCATAATGACCAAACACTCATCAATCCGCAAGTCTCAAGAAAAAAACACCATATTAATTTACATATTCACCTCAAAAGCAGTGAATATCACTGGCTCTGAAAAAATATCCAGTATTATATTTGGATCATAAAAGACCCAAAACCGATAACAACCAGAACATTCAACCAAACATTTGTTTAACATTAGATGTAATTACTTAAATTAATCAAAGCGCCAGAATAAACATGAAAAGTAGCACGTTAAAAACTAAGAGCTTCAATTTTAAACAGTTCTCAATCAATGGGGGGCAAAGTGGTATGCCCGTCAGTACCGATGGCGTTCTACTCGGTGCGTGGTTCGAGCCACATCAAGCACAAACAATATTGGATTTAGGAACAGGGACAGGATTACTCGCTCTCATGTGTGCTCAACGTTTTCCAAATGCCAAGCTCCAAGCTATCGATATTGATCAACATGCAATTCAAGCGGCAACACACAATTTCCAATCATCACTTTGGTCACAGCGCATTAAGGGTTTACTTGGGGATATTCTTACTCAAGATTTCAGTCACACATTTGATGCCATCATCTGTAACCCGCCTTACTTCAATAATGGCGAACAGTCACAACATACCCAGCGAGCCACTGCCCGTCATACCGACACCCTATCGCATCGCGATCTATTAGCACGCAGCCACGCACTACTTTCTGAACAAGGAAAAGCGAGTTTTATTCTGCCAAAAGTGGAAGGCCAAGCTTTCATTGATATGGCGAAAGAGATGGGCTGGTTTTTAAGTCGAATTTGTACCGTTAAGCCTTCAGAGCGAAAACCTGAACATCGGATCTTATTCGAATTAAGTAAACAACTGGAAGAAACGTCGGTGGAATGTTTAACGATTCACGGCGCAAACGGTTATAGCGATGACTTTATTGCGTTAACCAAAGATTTTTATCTCAAGATGTAGAAATATCATGTGATCCTAATCACTAATGCTTCTATAATGCCCGACTATTCTTTTTTATCCTCCATGCCGTAAATGAAATGGCTTGTGGAGAACATTATTGCTTGTGGAGAAACAACAGTGATCAGAACCTTTGCAGAACTCGATCTTGACCAAGATCTGCTAAAAGCAATCGACGAAATGGGCTACGAACGCCCAACACAAGTGCAAGCAGAAGCGATCCCACAAGCGTTAGATGGAAAAGACGTTTTAGCATCAGCCCCAACAGGGACAGGTAAAACTGCCTCTTTTGCTCTGCCCGCTTTACAATATTTGCTCGATTTCCCACGTAAGAAAGGTGGCCCTGCGCGTGTCCTGATTCTTACTCCGACTCGTGAGCTTGCGATGCAGGTTGCCGATCAAGCTCGTGAAATGGCGAAATACACCAGTTTAAATGTCTTCACCATTACCGGTGGTGTGATGTACCAAGAGCACGCTGATATTCTTGGGACGACTCAAGATATCGTGGTTGCAACCCCAGGCCGCTTAATGGAGTACATTGAAGCTGAGCGTTTTGATTGTCGTGCGATTGAATGGCTGATCTTAGATGAAGCTGACCGCATGCTTGATATGGGCTTTGCACCGGTTGTTGACCGCCTTGCTGCTGAATGTCGCTGGCGTAAACAGACGTTGCTATTCTCAGCAACACTAGAAGGTAAAGGCGTTGAAGGCTTTACTGAAGATCTTCTTAAAAACCCAGCTCAAATCGACGCACAATCATCACTACGTGAACGTAAAAAAATCACTCAGTGGTATCACCGTGCTGATACGCCAGCTCATAAGCTCGCGCTACTCAAGCACATCATCACCGAGCAAGCTGAACGTACCATCGTATTCTTGAAGACACGTGATCGTTTAGCGGAACTTCGTTCTCAATTAGAGAGCGCCAAGATCCCATGCGTTTGGATCCAAGGTGAAATGCCTCAAGATCGCCGTAACAGTGCAATATCTCGTTTCCGTGATGGAAGCATCAACGTACTACTGGCGACCGATGTTGCTGCACGCGGTATCGATCTTCCGGATGTAAGCCACGTTATCAACTACGATATGCCTCGCACTGCGGATGTTTATCTACACCGTATTGGCCGTACCGCTCGCGCGGGTAAAAAAGGTAATGCCATCTCGATTGTAGAAGCTCATGATCAACTAATGATTGAACGTGTTGCTCGTTACACCAAAGAGAGCATTAAAGAGCGTTTCATTGAAGGCATGCGACCAACGCATAAAAAGCCGACTTTCAGTAAGAAAAAGAAAGTGAAAAAAGACGACAAAAAAGCCGTCGCTAAAAAGAAAAGCGCGAAGAAAAAGAAAAAGTAGTTCGATTTGAAAAGGTGAGGTTATCGATCTTGTGACAC
Organism: Vibrio genomosp. F6; assembly: GCF_005146325.1. Classification (NCBI taxonomy): domain Bacteria; kingdom Pseudomonadati; phylum Pseudomonadota; class Gammaproteobacteria; order Vibrionales; family Vibrionaceae; genus Vibrio; species Vibrio genomosp. F6. The sequence goes on from NZ_SYUT01000016.1 coordinate 23,902, forward strand.
AAGCGTCTGCCTCGTTGCTAAATTGAAAGAGACAAAAAGGCCGATCAATAACAATTGATCGGCCTTTTTATTGAGTTCCTCTAAATTGAAACTAGGCTCGCTTGAGCTGAGAACTTAGCCAAACAAACTAAATTAGTTCTGCTCTTCGCGCTTAAATACCAACTCTTTAGCGTTTGACTCTTGTTCTACAAAGTAATAACCCGCCACATCAAACTTCACAAGCTCTTCAACCGACTCAATACGGTTTTCAATAATGTAACGCGCCATCAAGCCTCGTGCTTTCTTCGCATAAAAGCTGATCACTTTATATTGGCCGTTCTTACAATCTTTAAATACTGGCGTAATCACGTCGCCATTCAATTTCTTTGGCTTGACCGCTTTAAAGTATTCATTCGACGCCAAGTTAATCAGCACATTATCGCCTTGCGCTTCTAATGCTTGGTTCAACTTATCGGTAATGAGATCACCCCAGAACTGATACAAATTAGTGCCACGAGCGTTGGCTAAACGCGTTCCCATCTCCAAGCGGTATGGCTGCATCAAATCTAACGGCTTTAATAAACCATAGAGACCCGAGAGCATGCGTAAGTGCGATTGTGCATAATCAAAATCGCCATCATTCAACGTTTGCGCATCGAGCCCAGTATAAACATCGCCTTTAAAAGCCAAGATAGCTTGTCGAGAGTTGTCTAAAGTAAACGCCTCTCGCCACTGTTCAAAACGAGCCACATTCAAGCCAGCAATTTTATCGCTCACTTTCATCAGCGTTGATATGTCAGTAGGGGTAAGCTTACGACACTCTTCAATCAGCTCAGCCGAATGTTCAATGAATTCAGGCTGAGTAAAACGTTCAGTGACAAGTGGAGACTCATAATCCAACGTCTTAGCGGGTGAAACAACGATTAGCATGACTTGTACCTTATAGTAATATTTTTCTTAGAGTATAAAAAAAGCCACGCTGCGTCATTAACTGACTGCAACATGGCTTTTATTTAACTATTTCAGTAATTCGAAACAGTTAGTCTTTTTTGTTGTTATCCCAAATGCCATCTTCAAGCTGAGATTTTAGCTCAGGGAAATCATCTGCATTAAAAGTTGGTAGTTTGCCTGCTTTCAACTGCTGGTTGTAATCTTTCGCAAGCTTAATCACGATCCCTGATAGCAAGATAATCGCCACCAAGTTCACTATCGCCATCAGCCCCATTGATACATCTGCAAGCGCCCAAACCGTTGGCAGGGTCGCCATTGAACCAAACATCACCATTGCAAGAACCACGACACGGAATATACCAATGCCCGCTTTATGATTATGCTCTAAGAAGATCAAGTTCGTTTCAGCGTATGAGTAGTTAGCAATGATCGACGTAAAGGCGAAGAAGAAGATTGCAACGGCAACAAAAATGCCGCCCCATGGACCCACTTGTGCCGTCAATGCTCGTTGAGTCAGCTCAATACCCGTAATTTCGCCGTGCGGAACATATTCACCCGACATTAGGATAATCGCAACCGTCGCTGAACAGATCACAATCGTATCCATAAACACGCCTAGCATCTGAACATAACCTTGAGACGCTGGGTGTGGCGGATACGGTGTCGCCGATGCCGCAGCATTAGGTGCAGAACCCATACCCGCTTCATTCGAGAACAGGCCACGCTTAATACCTTGGATCATCGCTTGAGCAATCGCGTAGCCTAAACCACCCGCAGCCGCTTCTTGGAAACCAAACGCACTCTTGAAAATCAGCGCCAACACTTCAGGTACTTTTTCAAGGTTCATGAACATCACGAACAGAGCAATACCTAAGTAAGCGAGTGCCATTACAGGAACGATCAGTTCTGCAGTACGAGCAATACGCTTGATGCCACCAAAAATAACCACAGCAGAAAGAAGAACGATACCGATACCGACATAAATTTCTTCAATGCCAAAAGCCGTTTTCATTGCGCCTGCAATTGAGTTCGCTTGTACTGCATTGAAAACAAGACCGAAAGCGATGATAAGGAAGATAGAGAATAGAACCCCCATCCAACGCATCCCTAACCCTTTTTCCATGTAGTACGCAGGGCCACCACGGTAGTTGCCATCGTCATCTTTGGTTTTGTATAACTGCGCCAATGTGCTTTCGGCAAATGATGTTGCCATACCAAGCATCGCAATTAGCCACATCCAAAAAATAGCACCTGGACCACCAGCAGTAAGAGCAACAGCCACACCAGCCATATTACCGGTACCAACACGAGCTGCTAAACTGGTACAAAGCGCTTGAAAAGAAGAGATACCAGCACTGTCCGCTTTACGGCTATCTTTTAGGACACTGAACATGTGTCCGAAATGGCGAAATTGAATAAACCCAAGGCGGATAGTGAAGTAGATACCTACACCAACCAAAAGATAAACTAAAATCGATCCCCAAAGGAGATCATTCATTAAATTGATTAAATCTGTCACTTGAACCTCACATAGAGTTGCACTGATCCTGCTTCCTAGCCCTCCTCTAACTCGCTTATGCCATGTGTCAATGTTGTGTTTGGCATTGGTTATATTGCGTTTTATTGCAAGTTAGAATGTAAATTGTCGCTTCATGCATCCATTTTACGTATCAGTGTATTTTGACGGGCGGATAATGCAGCTTGATTGGGGAAAAATCAATAAGAGATCGAGCGCATATTGTATGTTAACTCTCACCAATATGTCACCTGCCATTAACACAACAGGTAACATTCACTTTCAATTCTAGACACAAATAATCACATAAACACCACAAGATAGGTGTTCGCCCTCTTATGGGAATGGCATTCCTTATGTGAGCAATAAAAGTAGGCAAACCAAGGTGTCAGCCAAATCTCTCAAATTATATTGACCCATCCCACATCCATTCTGAATTAGGCTATAAGAAACAAAACACACACCACGCCAAATACGCCTAATTAAACACGATTAGTTAACAATTAGAGCCTACAAATTTAATCACGAACATCGACTCGTTTGGATAATTTTTAACCAAATCACATTGTAAAAAGTGTGCGGCCCAGTGAAAAATAGTACGAAAACGTAATGAAAAAGAAACAAATGAGAAACATATCAAGGTTATACTGCTCGAAAATATGCTAATAAACAGCTTCCGAGAAGGAAGAATAACTAAACAAATGAGGTAGCTTATGGAAGGGTTGCAACTAGAACATGTTATGGATAGCTTTACACCTCCAACTCGCTCAACAAAAACCAAACCCGCCAAGCGTAAATGGCGAGAAATTGAAGCGATTAACGATAAAAAACGTCTCCAAAAAGAGCTGATGGATCTTGATGGATGTCTAGATTACAAATATGAAGATATTGAGCTTTAACCGTTAACTAGAGAGTCTGGTTTCCCTTGCTCTCTAACTCACCCCAACGATCAATATAAAAGAGGCGCTGCATATACGCCTCTTTCTATTTAGCCAAATCAACTATTACAGTGAACTGAAAAGCAATCTTCCTTAAAGACAACCTGCTTAGTCTCATCTCACTTAGCTGAAAGTATCGCGCGTCAACTAAATGCATTCCCGCTCAGTCTGCCGAACTCTTTCTGCCAGTTGTAAATACCGATCTGCAATCGTCTCCCCAAATACTGGGTCATTATCTTCTTGTTCCCACAACGCTTCGACTTGTTGCCAATCTTTCGTTGTAAACGCTCGATTAATCAGAGGGATGATCTTTTTCTCTTCAAAATCGAGATGCTCATGCTGGTCAGTAATAAATTCTTGGAGCTGTTTAGTAAAGACTTCACGTGGAACAACGGCATCTTGCAAAATCATTTCCACGACGCCTAAGAATTCATGTGTTTTTTCAGATAACGTGACATGCTGAGATTCAAGGTTTTCGATCTCTTGTTGATGACCGTAATGCTCTTGGTAATAGTGATATAGAACATCTTCTTTAGGGTGGTGTATTTTTTCTGAATGATTCGCTAAGTAATCGACTACCTCTTTTACTAAGCTGTAGTTGATTGGTTGATCGTTATTCAACTGCTTGAGTTTAGTACTTAAAATGGCTAACAGGCGAACCATATAGCCATGCTCTCGTCTAATCCTTTCAATCATCATTGTAAGCCTCCGTTATACTCACTAAAAGTAAGTGTATATAAAGAGGACTCATCCTGCTTTGATTTTGGTCGAAAAACAGCCAATTAACTTTTTCAGCAGACTTTATCAAACATGATGAACTATAACGTTACAGGAAGATGCCAATTAATCGGTTGTTTTCCACTATCAATAAGTAATTGATTGGTTTGAGAGAAATGCTGACAACCAAAAAATCCACGTCGGGCTGAAAGTGGTGAAGGGTGTGGAGCAGCCAAGACATGGTGACGCTCACGATCGATCATTTGACCTTTCTTCTGGGCATGCGCTCCCCATAATAAAAAAACAATGCCATCACCTTGAGCATTCAGTACTTCAATGACCTTGTCAGAAAACGTTTCCCAGCCACATTTAGAGTGAGAGTGAGCCAACCCTTCTTCAACCGTGAAGACAGTATTAAGCAGTAACACTCCTTGATCTGCCCAAGAGGTCAAATAGCCATGATCTGGTATTACAAATCCATCAATATCTTCAGCCAATTCCTTGTACATATTTCGTAGTGATGGCGGTATTTTTATTCCCGGAAGCACTGAGAAACATAAACCGTGTGCTTGATTTGCACCGTGATATGGATCTTGCCCCAAAATAACCACTTTAACTTTGCTAATCTCAGTATGCTCAAAGGCATTAAACACATCAGATTCAGGAGGGTAAATCGATTTACCTTGCTTTCGTTGTGATCCGACAAACTCAACCAGAGCCTGAAAATACGCTTTCTGCTTTTCAGACTCAATGACATCATTCCAACAGCTAAAAGGGTTCATTGTAATTCTCGAAAAATAAACATTGCCCTATTCTACGCTGCGGCATGTACATTAGTAGAGAATTAATTTTAGGGTCGAGGGCGAGTTGGGCAGCGGTGTGGGTTTGGGCCAGTGATATGCCGATTAGGGATCGGCAAACGTGATGTTGGGGACAGGGGTCTCACTGTCGGTTTCGATATTCCTATTAAACCGTTTGAATCTTGCATATGGCATCCTCCACTACATTCAACTAAATCAGATCCTACTCATTCAGCCCCTCCTGCTAATAAATACTGAGCAGGAGAGTGCCGTATAAAAGACATGAAAAAAAGATGCCAAGTTTATGCGTCAGTCAATTAGCGAATTGAATCCAAATGAAATTTTCTTAGCTGCTGAATTTCATCTTTCCAAATGGTTGAATCTATTGTTTCTAAAATCAAAGGGATAGAATCAAAACGCGCATCAGCCATGATATATTCAAAACAGCTCCAACCAATTTCTCCTTTACCCAATGAATGGTGCCTATCCACTCGGCTCGCAAATTCTACTTTCGAGTCATTTAGGTGCATTGCCCTTAAATATTGCATGCCTACAACATTGTCGAACTCAGCAAACGTCGCTTCACAAGCCTCTGCACTTCGTAAATCATACCCAGCAGTAAATGTGTGGCAGGTATCTAAGCAAACACCAACTCGCGATTTATCTTCTACTTGATCAATGATTTCAGCGAGATGCTCGAAACGCCAACCAAGGTTTGTTCCTTGACCAGCCGTATTCTCGATAACGGCGACAACATTAGGCACCGCTTGATGAGCTAAATTTATTGACTCTGCAATCTTAGACAAACATTCGCTCTCTGAGATTTTCTTTAAATGGCTACCGGGATGGAAATTAAGCAGTGTTAGCCCCAGCTGTTGGCATCGCTCCATTTCATCTATAAATGCCGCGCGCGATTTCTCAAGCTTCTCTTCTTCTGGAGCGCCCAAGTTAATCAAATATGAGTCATGGGGCAGAATTTGCTCTGCAGAGAAGCCCAGCATTTTGCAATTCGCTTTAAATGCGCTGATCGTTGCCGCTTCAAGTGGTTTTGCTACCCACTGTCTTTGGTTCTTAGTAAACAGAGCAAAAGCATTTGCTCCTAACTCTCGTGCCCTCAGTGGAGCTTGATCAACACCACCTGCCGCCGAGACATGTGCACCAATATATTTCGTTATTTGCTTTGAAGTTTTCATGTTCTTTAATCACTTTGTACTTTCAGTTTTAGTCTCTAACCGGTTGTTATTCTTTGATTGAGTTCAAAATTTAGACTTATTTTGTAGTAAGTTTACAACAAAATGAGTTGTTAACTATTTTTTATATTATCAAATAAATTGTAACCAGCATGTTTTTAAAGGTTTTATTGATTCAGCGCAATAAAACAACCTTGGAAAAATAATGGTTTTTAGTTGTAATTTGATCTAAATCAATACTATCATGTCGGATATTGGATATATAATACCCTGCTCAATAAAATTCGAAAGTTAACACCACAATAAACACCACAGAAGTGGACTAGGAGATAGTGATGATTCAAGGTATTCAAATTACTAAAGCTGCAAACGACGCGCTACTAAACTCAATCTGGCTACTAGACAGCGAAAAAAATGAAGCTCGCTGTGTTGTTGCTTCTGCAGGCTACGAAGCTGACCAAGTTGTTGCAGCAGCAGAACTAGGTGAGTACGAAAGCCGTGAAGTTGCAATTGAAAGCGCACCGCTAATCGAAGGTGGTCAACACCTTAACGTTAACGTTCTAAAACGTGAAACACTTGAAGATGCAGTTGCGCACCCAGAAAAATACCCACAGTTAACAATCCGTGTTTCTGGCTACGCTGTACGTTTCAACTCTTTAACTGTTGAACAGCAAAAAGACGTAATCGCACGTACTTTTACTGAATCTCTATAATTGATACTCACCTATCTCAACTTTAGGTTGGTGTAGCATCAAATAGAAAAACGGCACTCAATTGAGTGCCGTTTGTTTATCTGTCACTTGCGCTTACTTTTGAGCGTTACGTAATACCACTTTCAAAGCATCAAAATCATTTTCTAGATCTTCCGATAATAGCGCTAATGCCGCATGTTTTGCTAAAGGCGCTGGCAGTTCGATGTCTGTACCTAAAATATCATCAACTACGTCTTTAAACTTAGCTGGGTGAGCCGTACAAAGGAATAGTCCTGTTTCATCAGCCTGAAGTTGCTCATCAAGCAGACGATAAGCTATCGCGCCATGCGGCTCACATAAGTAACCTTGAGCTTGTAGGTCACGTACAGATTGCGCACTCTGCTCGTCTGATACTTTACCTTTACCTAACGTATCCAAACCCCAGCCTTTCAATTGACAAAGTTCTTCTATACGAGGCCAGTTATTCGGTTGGCTTACATCCATTGCATTTGATGTTGTCGCTATCGTTGGTTTTGGATCCCATTGACCAGTCTCTAAATAACGAGGCACAGTATCGTTTTCGTTGGTTGCCGCAATAAAGCGCTTAACAGGTAGCCCTAACGATTTTGCCAACAACCCAGCGGTCAAGTTACCAAAGTTGCCGCTTGGTACTGAGATCACTAGATTTTCACGCTGCTCTTTTGTCATTTGAGCAGCCGCTTCGAAGTAGTAACAGATCTGAGCCATTAAGCGACTAATATTGATTGAGTTCGCCGAATTTAAACCTATCTCTTTACGCAGTTCGGCATCATCAAATGATTGCTTCACTAATGCTTGGCAATCGTCAAAGTCACCATTAATGGCTACTGTGTGAATATTTTTACCTAACGTGCAGAAAAGTTTCTCTTGTAGAGGGCTGATCTTGCCTTTTGGATATAGGATCACAACATTAATGTTTTCCATACCATAGAAAGCATGAGCAACCGCAGCGCCTGTATCACCTGACGTAGCAGTAAGAATAGTGATCTTTCCACCATCGGATACCGCTGCCAAAGATTGAGCCATAAAACGACCACCAAAATCTTTGAACGCTAGTGTCGGCCCATGAAATAGCTCCAGTGCGTACACTCCCTCTTTTACCTTTTTAATCGGTGCTGGGAATTGGAATGCAGCATCCACCAGTTCATTGACTGTCTCAGCTGACAGTTCATCACCAATCAGTGCTGATAATATTTTGCTACTACGAGGGATAAAATCCTCTGCAAGTAGTGCATCAATATCGTCAAACTTTGGTAATACTGATGGAAAAAATAGACCTTGATTACGACCTAACCCTTGGCGCACGGCTTGGCCAAAAGAGACTTGCTCGTCATTTTCTTTGATGTTGTACAGCTTCATAGTGAACTTCCTGTAACGATCGAACCCTGCTTATCTAAACGACAAACATGAACGAATCCTTCTTTATTTTGTACGTAATTTTGTTCGAGCCAAAGAGCAACGCGCTCTGCGACATCTTGTGTTTCGCAAATGCTAAATAGCGTTGGACCACTGCCTGAGATTCCTGTGGCAAGCGCTCCGGCTGATGTCGCATAGTTACGCGCATCAGCAAAACCCGGTAGCAGTTTCGCACGATATGGTTCAGCAATCACGTCTTTGATCATCTTCGCGGCAAGCTGAGGTTGATTCGAGTGACACGCATGAATAAAGCCTGCGAGGTGACGTCCGTGTGCAATAATATCTTGGCGGCGATATTGAGACGGTAGAATTTCACGCGCTTCCGCCGTCGATACTTTAATTCCCGGGTACGCCATCACCCAGAACCAATCATCAAAGCATGGTACTTCTTGGCTGATGATATCGAGCTCTTCTAGCATAAGTTGCACGCCACCAAGATAACAAGGGGCGACATTGTCATAATGGATACCACCAGAGATCTTCCCTTCCATCTCTCCCATTAGGGCTAAAAGTTCAGTCTCATTTAACGGCTGTTCGTGAAAGCGATTAAGTGCATCGAGGGCAGCGACAATCGAACAGGCACTCGATCCTAACCCCGAACCAATCGGCATGTTTTTCTCAAGCGTCATTTCAAGAGGTTTAAGCGCTACCCCTTTGCGATCTAACTCACGAGCAAACACAACCCAGCAATCATACACAATATTATCTTGTGGATTTTCAGGCAGCTTAGAGACAAAGTTACCTGCAGTTTTTAAGCTAAAGGCTTGCTCACCATCTTGTACCAACACTCGGTCACCAAGCAGCGAGCCATCAATTGGCGATACCGCGGCACCCAGTACATCAAAGCCAACACTTACGTTGCCGATAGATGCTGGTGCGTAAACGACAACACCGTTATTCGTAGAACTCATGGTTAAACTCCCAACTTCCAGCCAAGGGTACGCATTACATCAGAGAAAACCCCTGCAGCGGTAACTTCGGTTCCCGCACCGTAGCCACGTAATACTAACGGGATCGGTTGATAATAGCGGCTATAGAAGGCTAAGGCGTTCTCACCATCTTTAATCTTAAACATTGGGTCGTCGCTATCCACAGCAGCGATACGAACTTTGCACTTCCCTTCGTTAATTTCACCGACATAACGTAAAACTTTACCCTCTTCTGCGGCCGCAGCTAACTGCTGTTTGAAATATTCATCCGCTTCAGGTAAGCGCGCCATGAACTCTTCGATACTTCCTGAATCGTCAAAACCAGGTGGTAGAGCTTGGTCCACTTCAACATCTTCCAGTTCAAGAGCCATACCCGCTTCACGAGCGAGGATCAACAATTTACGCGCGACATCCATACCAGAGAGATCATCACGAGGGTCAGGTTCTGTAAATCCATTCTCTTTTGCTATGTTCGTTGCTTGACTTAATGTCATGCCTTCATCAAGTTTGCCAAAGATGTAAGAGAGAGACCCAGATAAAATACCGTTGAATTTCTCAAGCTCATCGCCCGCTGAAATCAGGTTTTGCAGGTTTTCAATAACAGGAAGCCCCGCGCCTACCGTTGTTTCATACATCAACTTACGGCGCGAGCTTCTCGCCACATCTCGTAATTGGTGATAGTAAGCCATGCTTGCGGTATTGGCTTTTTTGTTTGGTGTGACAACGTGGAAACCTGCACCTAGGAAATCAGCGTATTGCTTAGCGATCCCTTCACTGGATGTGCAATCTACCAATACAGGGTTGATAATATGGTTGCGCTGAACAAGTGAAATGAGCCTTGCAAGGCTGAATTCTTCTTTTGCGCTTTTCATTCGGTCTCGCCAGTGTTCAAGTGGCAATCCTTCACTATCAAGCAGTAAACCTTTACTATTCGCCAAACCACAAACACGGATCACAATGCCTTTGTCTGCCAATTTTGCTTGTTGACGCTGAATTTGGTCGACTAACTCACCACCGACACCACCAATCCCAACAACGAAGACATCAAGGAAATGTTTAGAGTTAAATAAGTTCTCATGACACGCTTTGATCGCTTCTTTGATCTTATCTTCTGGGATCACCGCTGAAATTGCTCGCTCTGAAGAGCCTTGAGCAATCGCGACAATATTAACGTTCACTTCAGCCAAAGAAGCAAAGAATTGAGAGGCCACACCGCGGGAAGTGCGCATACCATCCCCAACAAGAGTGACAATGGCGACATCATCAATAAACTCTACGGGCTCTAAAAGACCATCTTTAAGTTCCAATTCAAAAGCGTCACGTAGTACTTGCTGCGCTCGTAGTTTATCCATTTCTTCAATACAGAAACTGATGCTGTACTCGGATGAAGATTGCGTAATCAGAACAATAGAGACACCAGCAGAGGACATCGCACCGAAAACACGGCTCGCCATGCCGACCATACCTTTCATTCCTGGGCCCGATACATTAACCATTGTGAGGTTACTTAGCGTGGTGATCCCTTTAATTGAGAGGTTATCTTCACCTGTATCTTGCCCAATAAGTGTCCCTGCACCTTGTGGGTTGAAGCTATTTTTGATTAAACATGGGATATGGAATTGAGCAATCGGAGCGATGGTTTTAGGGTGCAATACTGAAGCACCAAAATAGGATAGCTCCATCGCTTCTTGATAGCTTAGTGACTTTAACAAGCGAGCGTCATCAACCAAGCGAGGGTCGCAGTTATAAACACCATCTACGTCCGTCCAGATCTCACAGCAATCTGCACGCAAACATGCTGCTAATACGGCCGCTGAGTAGTCAGAACCATTACGACCTAAAGTGACTAATTCACCTTTTTCATTACCGGCAGTAAAACCAGGCATAATGCTGACGCTGCCGCTTGGAAGTGGATTCTGACGAAAGTTTTGAGTAGAAACATCAACATCAACCATGGCTTCAAGGTGATCACCTTTAGCAAATAGATATTGAACGGGATCGATCAAGTTGGCAGCTTGCCCTTTTGCCTCTAACACCGCTTTCATTAGCTGAATAGAGATTCGCTCGCCTTTACTGATAATGCGTGCATTAACATGATTTGGGCACATACCCAGTAAGTTAATACCATGCACAAATTGGCGTAGTTGCGATAATGAGGTCTTAACTTGATTATCAAACGCCGTGTTTACGATATTAGGCAGGACAGCCTTAATGGCGATAAACAGCTCTTGAAATGATGATTCAAGCTCCGCAATTTGCAGCTCGGCTTCGCCATTACGTAACGCGCCATCGATCACTGCTACTAATTTATTGGTCGTTTTTCCTGGTGCAGATAGAACAACCGCAACCTCTTCCTGTTGAGCATTATTAGCAATGATATCCGCAGCTCGTAAAAAACGATCTGCATCTGCTAACGATGATCCTCCAAACTTTAAAACTCGCATCCCTTTCTCCAAAAATCGTAAAAATGACCTAAAAAAAAGGCCCGTATCTCGTTAGATACAGGCCTTTTTTTGAAAAATTTCGCTTAGCAGCCTGCCCCAACATTTATAATATCGGTAATAATAATGGTGGTGGTCATTACTAGTTGGCTGTTATGAAGCATATGATAATTCTCTATACTCTTTGCGATTGCGTAACTCTACGTTTACCGATTTTACAAACTTTAGTCAATTAAAAACTGATTTTTTTTCATATTTAACTAGAATTATCGGTTGAAAGCTCTTTTTATCGCTTCTAATTAGCTCAAACAAAGCATTGTCAAAGACACATAAGTTAATAACTAATTGCTATATGATTTTTACAGCAATCACTTTTCCATTGTGCTTTAATTAGATTCATAGAGTGAAAGCATGCTCATAAAAATAATAATTTGTGCCGTTAGTACAAAATCAATCAAGGAGTGGATAATGAGATTATTGATCTGTCTATTAACCTTGATTGCGCCTGCTTGTTTCGCAACCACACTTCCACAACTTCTCTCTTCGCTGAATGCCTCTCCGCACCAGTTTTTCCTTTCTAGTGAAAATCAGTTCAACGAAAAATTTGATGTCTGGAACATTGATGGTGGTTACTCATACAATCTATTTAACTCTGTGGATTTGTATGTGGGGGCTCATGTCAATAATTCTGCACTTGGCAGCGATAATGGTTTTCTTAGTGGCGTCAGTTATAAGGTGAGTGAGCGGATCATTGTGAAGAGCACTCTGCGCTCGACAAACGTTGAGATAAATAATGAGAAACAAGGTGTGATGGCTGCTGAGATCTCAAGTCGAATGCGCTTGTCTGACAATCTAGATTTACATGCCACTCTCGATTACCAAGAGTGGCAGCAAGGTATTGAAGTCGGTTTAGGCTTTCGTTTTTAATATACTTCCGTTTTTAAAATGAAAGTAAATCCTTTGATGTGAGTATCCCATTCCAGTCGGAATAAATATAATCACCCGGTTGAATTAACTGATTTTGTATCGTCAGCGTCACCTGCGTATCACCTGCTCCGCGCTTCTCCGTTTTAAATGGGCAACTACCTAACGCTTTAATCCCGAGATCCATTTGAGAGAGCATAGCTACGTCTCTTACAGCACCATAAACAATGATGCCTTCCCAATGATTCTCAATCGCTTTGATCGCTAATTGATCCCCAAGTAACGCTTTTTGGCATGAACCATTGCCGTCAACAAATAACACTTTCCCTTTGCCGTTTTGGTCTAATATATCGCGAACTTTTGAATTATCGTGATAGCACCTTACCGTCACAATCTCGCCCCAAAAGGCATCTCGTTGGCCGAAGTTTTGTAGTGGTAAGTTGAGTAGTGTGACCTTATCTTCATACTGATCACAAATATCAGGGGTTATATCTTTCATCATTCCTCCATGAGTTCAGAAGTCATTATCCCTATAAATTATAGGACTAATAACAACTTTAAATTTTACTACGCCATCATTTTTCACATCTGGCGTCTTTCCTTATCGCAATCCTAGGATAAAAAAAATCTGTTTTCGGTCAGAATAGAGCAAAAGCAAAGATCGAAAACTAAAAGATTGGACTGAGGTCAAAACTCGTTAAAACGTCTATAATCTTATTAAGAAATTTACGGTTTCGTTACCTAAGACAAATAACTGTACTCTAAATTCAGAAAAATTTCTTATTGATATTGGTTTCTTATTCTGTATTTTCAATTTATAGAGGCAGTAATATATAATTTAAAACATAAAAAACAGATTAAATTACAGTGCTTTATAGGCTAATTACAATTATATCATTAATTAGAAGCTAAATTCATCTCTGAATAAGAGCGCAACTCAAGCTATCATTCAGTCATATTGATACATGTTTTGGATTTTCTGCATACTATTAATATTTGTTACATTTCATCTCTTGATATAAATCAACAAAGTGAATGGAATTAACATTCTAGCATTGTTAGCAAGCTGTTAAGATTATAGAATCCGCTCATTAACTGGCAGAATAATGAAAGACGTAACGGAAACCTCGTTCTTTGGCAACTTTCCATGGATGGCGGATAGCTTAAGTAAGTGTATTTTTGAAAACTTTAGTTTATTATCAAAAAAACATTACCTGTATGTTATATTTTTGCCTAGAATTTATTCTATTAGCACAATTTCGTCACAAATTTAGGTACCGCCAATGCAAACCCCGCAGATTCTTATCGTTGAAGATGAGCAAGTAACTCGTAACACTCTTAAGAGCATTTTTGAAGCAGAAGGATATGCTGTTTTTGAGGCTAGTGATGGTGAAGAGATGCACCAAGTGTTATCTGACAATCAAATTAATTTGGTTATCATGGATATCAACTTACCTGGCAAAAACGGTCTATTACTCGCTCGTGAACTCCGTGAACAAGCAAATGTAGCGTTAATGTTCTTAACGGGTCGTGATAACGAAGTCGACAAGATCCTTGGTCTTGAAATTGGTGCTGATGATTACATCACTAAACCATTCAACCCACGTGAATTAACTATCCGTGCGCGTAACCTATTGAACCGCTCTATGAGTGCTAACACAGTTCAAGAAGAGAAACGTAGCGTAGAGAAGTATGAGTTCAACGGTTGGATCCTAGATATCAATAGCCGCTCTCTAGTAAGCCCTGACGGCGAAGGCTACAAACTGCCTCGTTCTGAATTCCGTGCATTGCTGCACTTCTGTGAGAACCCTGGAAAAATCCAAACTCGCGCAGACTTACTGAAGAAAATGACAGGCCGTGAGCTAAAACCACACGATCGTACTGTTGATGTAACGATCCGTCGTATCCGTAAGCACTTCGAATCTATTTCAGGTACTCCTGAAATCATTGCAACGATTCACGGTGAAGGTTACCGTTTCTGTGGCGATCTAGAAGAATAGATTTCACTGAAAACAGAGTATCAAAAAAGGGATAATGCGAAAGCATCATCCCTTTTTTAGGTCTGAGCCCTTAAAACGTAAGGCTTAGGTTTTAGGTTTTAGATCTTAAGTTTAGAGCTTAGGTCTTAGTAAATAGCGTCAATATTGACACCTTTCTCGACTAACCACTCCACCTTGTCTTCGTTTTTCGTTTCTACGGCGATATCAATCGGCAGGTTTGGAAGTACATCTAATTGCCACTGAAAAGCGATTTCCCACGAGTTTTCACTGTGAGTTCTCACTTCTATCGCATCTCCATCTAAAAGCCATAGGTTCTCTCCTTGGCGTAAGGTCACGCTGTTCAACTCAAGTGTCGCAGGTAAGCTAGTATCAGATTTTAAATAGATAGAACCATTTAACGTCTGCTCTTGTGCCTCCCCAATCTGTGGCATCTTATTGACCCACAAATTGCTGCTTAATTTAACTTCCGACTGAGCAACTAACATCTGACTATCTTGCTGCCAATCAACATGTGCTGTTGAACAACCTGCTAATACAAGCATGCATGCGAGTGTTAATTTTTTCATAACGTTACCTTTGGTTTAGCCAATCTTTTAATACTTGAATATCATGCTGATACTCATTCTTTATTTCTTCTACCCAATCAGAGATGTTTTCCCACCATGCTGGTGCATCCGGGGTTTGGGCTTTTTGAGCAACACTTTGGATATGCTTTAATCCAATAGAGCCTGCTGCTCCTTTAATTTTATGAGCTTCCGATACAATACTCGGTTTATCTTTAGCTATCATATTTGAATCGAGAATCTCTAAATAGCTGGGCATCATATCTTCAAACATAGCAATACTATCAAACACAGGCTTCGTGCCAACAATATCGATATACGATTCCAACATGGTCAGATCCAGCAGTCTAATTTCAATTTCTGTTGGTTCACGCGCCTTGGTTTGTTCTAGCACGGGTGGATGAACCTCTGGTTTTGACTCTGTTGATTCAACCGCTTGTTCTATTTCAATAAGCTCTGTAATAGCATCTTGAATGGCCTTCACAGTTAAAGGCTTGCTGATCGCTTCATCCATGCCATTTTCAAAATACTCACGCTTATCTTTTATCACATTAGCAGTCAGAGCAACCAGCGGTGGTAATTGAGGGTAATGCTCTCGATAATATTTCGCGACATCAAAACCTGTCATATCCGGTAATTGAATATCCAGTAAGGCCAAGTCGTAAGCATCAGGTTGGAAATTAGCAATGGCCTCTTCACCTGTCATCGCGACAGTAACTTGGTGCCCTAAGTTTTCCAGCAACGAACGCGCCACGGTGACATTCAATTCAATGTCTTCAACCATAAAAATATTAAGACTTTGTTGAGCTCGTGGTTGCTTGCGAATAGGAGTACCTTCTTGAACCAAAGGAACTCGGATATTGACGGTAAATGTACTACCAAACCCTTCCTCACTTGTCAGGGTTATGTCTCCATCCATTAAATTAATCAGTTGTCTTGAAACCGCTAAACCAATCCCTGTTCCCACCGCATGTAAATTGTCTTTTCCTGATTTAACTTGGTAGTACATGGCAAAGATTTTATCAATTTCATGCTCCGGTATCCCAATACCACTATCTTCCACTTCCATGGTGATATCGGCAAATTCGTCACCAATATCAGCACTGACGTTCATGACAACACCACCTTCTTTGGTGAATTTCATCGCATTACTGATCAGGTTCCACAGTACTTGGCGTAAACGCGTGGCATCTACTTTTATTGCGGTGGGTAGGTCACTCAATCTTTCAAGATCAAACCTTAAGCCTTTCTGCTCAGCCATGAGAGCGGAAATGCTCTCCATCTCTGACACAAAATCATCAAAATTCAGCGGAACGGGTAAAAGCTCAAGTTTACGACGATCAAATTTATCCATATCGATAATATCATTGAAGATATGGCCTAAAGTGACCGCACTCACTTTGATGGTTTGCATATGCTTACGTTGCTCGTCAGTCAGTTGAGTTTCTAACAACATCCGACTTAAACCAACGATACCATTTAACGGTGTTCTGAGTTCATGACTAATAGTGGAAATAAAAGTGGTTTTGTCACGGCTCGCTTTTTCAAGCGTCTCTTGGTATTCCTTACGCTCTGTGATGTCTCGACCAAAGCCAACCAAGCCAAGATGACGTCCATCTTTGTTATAAAATGGCACTTTACGAAGTTCAAAGTAGCTCTTATGCCCATCAGGGTACTCTAGCCACTGCTCATAAGTCAGAGCTTGATTATCACTAAAGACTTTCTCATCGGTCTCGACGACTTGTTGCGCGATCTCTTTGCTGTAGACATCCCATGGGGTCAGCCCCACGAGCTGTTGTTCTTTTTTACCCGTCAACTCTTCAACTGCACGGTTACAACCCGAAAATACCCCATCCGCATTGCGGTAGTAGATCAAGTCAGGGGAAGCATCGATAAATGAACGCAGTAACGCTGTTCTTTCTGCAAGTTCAACCTGAGTCCGCTCTCTTTGATAGACTTCGTTCTCTAGATCTTTGATCGCCTCTTCACGAGCTTCTTCCGCTTTCTCTCGCTCCTCAATCTGCTGATTAAGTTTGGCGATATTCTGTTGTAAACGCAGGTTCAACTCTTGATCGCGAGAACGCATATCTTTTAATTTAGAGACGAGCTTAGAAAGACGTTGACGAGACTCTTCAAGCTGATCAACCACAACAGAAAGGAAATAGACGGCCCACGGAGTAATCAGTAAACCAAAGAAGACAGAGCGAACGATATCAATATCGCCAACGCCACCTTTCAACGCTAAGGTAATACCAACTTGGACAACAACGGCTAAAGCGACAAGCGCGAGGGCTAATAAGATAGAAAATCGGAGAATGCCCAATTTAACCAACAGGTCAACGTAGTATTGGGCGAGGTTTTTCATGGGTTTCATCAACGGCTCCATGCGATAAGACTCAGAACATTCTAACCTGTTTAAACTCAACAGGTAAGCTAAGCCCATCACATGGAATGGTATAACTGTAAATCAAATGAACGTTATCACTGCTCGTCACTGCCTGCAGAATAGATACACGTTTGATTCCGGCCTTGAGCTTTCGCTTGATATAACGCTTTGTCTGCATTCGCAACCGCAACTTCTGCAAGTTCATCAAACTTAGGGACACACGAAATCAAGCCAATACTGATGGTAATATGGTCGGAGATCAGTGAGTCATCATGTTCGAGTTGTAAGCTTTCGATCTGGGCATGTATCCGTTGCGCGACTAACTTCGCTCCTTCAAGCGTCGTATTTGGCAGAATGAAAGCAAACTCTTCGCCGCCATATCTTGCAACACAATCGGATGAGCGATTCAAAATTTGCTTAAAGACATTCGCCACTTGCACTAATGCATCATCGCCCTTTTGATGCCCATAAAGATCGTTGTATCCTTTAAAGTAATCAATATCACAAAGCATGATAGAAATCGGTAATCTTTCTCGGGAGTGATGGGGCCATAATGTGCTTAGTTGTTCATCAAAACGGCGGCGGTTAGGCACTTGAGTCAAGCTATCAATAAAACTTAAACGTTCGAGCTCTAAGTTAGCTTTTTCCAGTTTCTGTTCAGCAAGATAGCGTTCTGAAATATCACGAGCCATAACTAGCACACCATTAGTACCTGATGCAGGATCCCAAAATGGCGACTTAACCACGTCATACCAAGTAAACTCCCCTCTGCTAGATCGAACTTTATCAATGTACCTGAGTGATTTATCCTCGTGTAAAACTTGCCTATCCGTTTCAGATAATCGGCTATACATTGAATCAGGAATAACATCTTGTAATCGTTTACCGATAAGATCGTCGACATGATTTATCCCCAATGCGTGAACAAATGGTTCATTACACGCTTGATAAATCATATTCTCATTGAAGATACCGATTGAGTCAGGGCTAGACTCTAAAATGTTTTGCAGAATGGTATCACGCTGTGCCAACGCGACTTCAGTATCTTTACGCCGTTCCATTTCGTCACGTAAATTCTGCTGAATATTGTGCCATTCCGTTACATCATGGCTGATGCAAAGGGTACCTAAGGGTTTCCCTTCTTCAGACATCAATACACTTTGGTTAGTTTCAAGCAAACAACTGCGGCCTTCAGGTGAAATAGTCCACCTTTTAGAGCTGGTGCGATTTCTTACGCCTTCTTCAATCTTAACATCGCCTTCATCAAGTCGATTCAGCCAAAAAGAGTCGAACGCACGGTTAGTGGCTAATAATTTATCGTCACTATCTTTAATATAGATAAGCTCACTCAACGAATTGAGTGCCGTTTTGGCCACGCTTAATTTTGCTAGTTCTTGCTTATGCTCTTCGTTGGTGGCTTCACGTTCAATTACATAAATTAACCACACGCTTTCTCCTTGGTAAGCCACTTTTCGACCTGAAAAGCTGATCTTTACCGATTCATCACTGGATACTGGCCATGATCTATTTAATCCTCTAAATTTTTTTTCGGTTAAACCATCAAAAAACGAGAGGAAATAATCGGAAGGAATTGATTCTGGCATCAGGTGCATATTACCGACTAAGCGAATGCCTAGTAATTGCATAGAGTGTTGATTAGTAAGTAGTAATTCACCTGTCTTTTCACTGACAAGCATAAGCGCAAGAGGAGAGCCTTGGATCAATATGCTCAATTGGCGCTGGTAATGGTTATAAGTAAACCATATGCTAAAAATGCATATTATAATGACGAGAATGACAGCGCCGTATCCAAAGGCTGGCTGCCATAACCAGTGCCACAATTGATCCATTAAATAACGTATCCATATATTATTTCTTAACTATTAAACAATATATCAGCTTATACGTCAGTTATCTTTATTTCGTCAGCTATTTTGTCGAAAGTAACTGTGGCTTGGTATAGACAAAAGCCTCTTCAGTTAAGCTTCCTTGAGCTCCCTGTCGATTTAGACTTCGACCAATTTCAGTCATCGCTAACCAACGGTTTTCACACCATAATGGAGAAAGCAGTGTTGGTCGGCGAGCCGCAGAAGAGACTCGATGAAATACAATATCAGCAGGCGTCATGCGGATCATATGACTGGCGATATCCACATACTCTTCTAACTCAGGCGCTTCCAATCGCCCCGCTTTCCATGCTTTAGCCATCGTGCTTCCTTCCACAATATGCAAACCATGCAACTTAATACCATCAGTGCCCACTTCTAGTACTTTTTCCAACGTTTCAATGTTGTCTTTTTTGGTTTCTTTAGGAAGGCCTACAATCAAGTGAGTACAAATTTTAATGCCTAATTCGCGAGCTCGTTTGGTTATTTCTGCATAACATTCAAAGTCATGGCCTCGGTTAATTCTTTTCAACGTATCGTTGTTTGCTGTTTGTAAACCAAGCTCTAGCCAAATTTCATAACCTTGATTGACGTATTCAGAGAGCAAATCTAGTACCGCATCAGGTACACAATCAGGCCGGGTGCCTACGCATAGACCAACAATATCCGCTGCTTTTAATGCTTCTTCGTACATATTTCTTAATACTTGCACTTCCGCGTAAGTGCTCGTGTAGGCTTGGAAATACGCGAGGTATTTTTTTGCACGGTGAATTTCACCCGCACGATCTTGCAGTTGATCAACAATGCTTTTTACTTGAGTCTGTTCGTCAGAAAAAGAGGCCACATTACAAAATGTACACCCTCCTTTACCAATCGTCCCATCTCGATTAGGGCAGCTAAAACCGCCGTGCAACGTCAATTTATGTACTTTCTCACCATATCGACGCTGAAGATCTTGACCCAAAGTGTTTACCAATTCATGTAATTGCATATTTAAACTCGTTGAACAAATAAGAATGAATCTCAGTTTGATTCATGAAAGTAAATTACATCCCTGCAAAATAAATCCGGCGATACTAGCAACAGGTATTTAAATTCAACCTAACAAATATCAATAAACATGCATTAAATAAGCGTTATTTACTTAATGTTGCACAAATGTTACTCGATATATTCATTTTCGCGCGAAAAAAATGGTCTACAGAGGGCAACTTTCGTTGGAGTTTAATAAAACAAAATTGTAGGATACTTACACTTATTCGCATTTTTTGTGACTTTTATTACACGTGCATATGCGGATAAGTCGGTGATATTTAGCTCCCACCTATATAAACCACTAGTTTGTGGCTTCAATTAAACGGATATCACTAAGGATTGTTTTTTTCGCAAAATTTTTCCTGCGAAAGACAGAAAGGACTCAAGCTAGCCACACACATAGGCTGGTTTAGATTCATAAATATAAAAGGACAAGGTTCACTCGCTTAGGCAAAGTGCGCCTAGATTAAACTGGAAGGATGTATCTATGGTAGATCAAGAGCAGAACTCACAGGGTCTGTATACTCCTGAACTGGAGCATGACGCTTGTGGTATCGGTTTTGTTGCGCATCTAAAGAATCGCAAATCTCATGATGTAGTAACTCAAGCACTCGATATGCTTGCACGTATGGAACACCGTGGCGGTCAAGGCTGCGATCCGTGTTCTGGAGATGGTGCAGGTATCCTGCTACAAAAGCCTCACGAATTCTTACTAGAAGAAGCCGTAAAGCTTGGGATTAAGCTACCATCTTTTGAAAAATATGGTGTTGGTGTTGTACTTTTCCCTAAAGATGAACATAAGCGTGCGCAGTGTCGTGACATTTTAGAACGCAATGCACAACGCCTTGAGTTAGAAGTTATCGGTTACCGTGAACTTCCAACTGACAATTCAATGATTGGTGCAGATCCATTAAGCACTGAACCTCAATTTGAGCACGTGTTTATTTCTGGCGGACCGGGGAGCACTCCAGAAGAGCTTGAACGTAAACTGTATGTTCTGCGTAACTACACCGTTCGTGTATGCCTAGAAAGCGTGTCAAATATTGGGGATGACTTCTACATCAATTCGATGTCTTACAAGACGGTGGTGTACAAAGGTCAGCTAACGACTGAGCAAGTGCCTCAATATTTCTTAGATCTTCAAAACCCAACGATGGTGAGTGCCCTAGCGCTTGTTCATTCTCGTTTCTCTACCAATACATTCCCACGCTGGCGTTTAGCTCAGCCTTTCCGTTACATCGCGCATAACGGCGAAATCAATACGGTTCGTGGTAACTTGAACTGGATGAAAGCGCGTGAAGCGATCATTGAATCTGATCTTTTCACCAAAGCCGAAATCGACATGCTTCTTCCTATTTGTCAGGAAGGCAGTTCGGATTCATCTAACTTCGATATGGCACTAGAGCTTCTGGTTCTTTCTGGTCGCAGCCTGCCACATGCCTTGATGATGATGATCCCGGAAGCGTGGCAAGAAAATAAAAATATGGATCCAACTCGTCGTGCGTTCTACCAGTACCACGCGAATGTAATGGAACCATGGGATGGCCCGGCATCTGTCTGTTTCACCGATGGTGTTCAAGTTGGTGCCACACTAGACCGTAATGGCCTACGTCCTTCTCGCTACACAGTGACCAAAGATGACTTCCTAGTGATGGCGTCTGAATCTGGTGTGGTAGAAATTGAGCCGGAAAACGTTGAGTTCCGTGGTCGTCTTCAGCCAGGGCGTATCTTCGTTGCAGATCTAGAACAAGGTCGCATCATTTCTGATGAAGAAGTGAAAGATGGCATTGCCAACGCGCAACCATACGAGAAATGGGTTGAAGATAACCTTCTGAATCTCAACAAACTGCCTGATGCAGAAAACGAATTCAGCCAACCGACACCAGAAAAGCTACTACACAAACAGCAAGCGTTCGGTGTAAGTTCAGAAGAAGTAAATGAAATCATCGTGCCGATGGCGAAAGATGGTAAAGAGCCTCTTTCTGCAATGGGCGCTGACTGGCCACTAGCGATCCTTTCGCACCAGTCTCAACATCTATCCAACTACTTTAAGCAGTTGTTTGCTCAGGTAACTAACCCGCCGATCGACCCGATCCGTGAGCGTATGGTGATGTCTCTGAATACTTACTTAGGTAAAGATCAGAACCTACTTGCTGAGTCACCAGAACACTGTCAGAAAGTTGAACTTGAATCTCCCGTTCTATCAAACTCTGAGCTTGAAAAATTACGTGCTATCGATAACGAGCACCTACAAGCGAAGACGCTAGACATCGTATTCCAAGCCAGTGAAGACGAAGGTAAGCTAGAGCGCGCACTTAAGCGTATCTGCCAATACGCAGAAGATGCGGTTATTGACGGTTACTCTATTATCCTTCTGACTGACCGTGCAGTGAACTCGAACCATGCAGCGATTCCAGCGATGCTTGCGGTTGGCGCGGTTCACCACCATCTGATCCGTAAAGGTCTACGAGCTAAGTGTGACATTGTGGTTGAAACGGGTGATGCTCGTGAAACACACCACTTTGCAACGCTAATCGGCTACGGCGCAAATGCCGTCAATCCATACTTAGTTATCGAAACTATGGTGGATCTACAGCGCACTAAGAAGCTCGATCCACAAACCAACATCAAAGATCTATTCGAAAACTACCGTAACTCTATCAACGGCGGTCTACTGAAGATCTTCTCGAAGATGGGTATCTCAACGTTGCAGTCTTACCACGGTGCTCAAATATTTGAAGCATTAGGCGTAAGCAAGTCGGTGGTCGATAAATACTTCACTGGTACTGTTTCACGTATTCAAGGTCTAACTATTGATGACATCGCTAAAGAAGTGATGGTGCGTCATCGCATTGGCTATCCAACACGTGAAATCCCAGTACAGATTCTTGATGTGGGTGGTGTTTATCAGTGGAAACAACGTGGTGAAAAACACCTGTTTAACCCTGAAACGATTTCGCTACTGCAAGAATCAACACGTAACAAAGACTACGGTCAGTTCAAGAAGTACGCGAAAGCCGTTGATGACCAAGGCGATCATGCGGCAACACTGCGTAGCCAATTAGACTTTGTTAAGAACCCAGCAGGCTCTATTCCACTTGAAGAAGTTGAACCCATTGAAAAAATCCTTAAGCGTTTTGCGACAGGTGCAATGTCATTTGGTTCTATCTCTCATGAAGCACACTCAACACTCGCCGTTGCGATGAACCGCATTGGCGCGAAATCGAACTCTGGCGAAGGTGGCGAAGACCCAACTCGTTTCGAACGCAAAGAAAACGGTGACTGGGAACGCTCTGCAATCAAGCAAGTTGCTTCCGGTCGTTTTGGTGTGACGTCTTACTACTTATCTAACGCAGATGAGCTACAAATCAAGATGGCTCAAGGCGCGAAACCAGGTGAAGGTGGTCAATTGCCTGGTGATAAAGTTGATGACTGGATCGGTGCAACGCGTCACTCGACTCCAGGCGTCGGTCTTATCTCTCCACCACCACACCACGATATCTACTCAATCGAAGATTTGGCTCAGCTGATCTACGATCTGAAAAACGCGAACCGTAATGGTCGCGTTAACGTGAAGCTAGTATCAGAAGCGGGTGTTGGTACGATTGCATCAGGCGTAGCGAAAGCGAAAGCTGACGTAGTCCTCATCGCAGGTTTTGATGGTGGTACAGGTGCATCTCCGATGTCTTCTATCCGTCACACTGGCTTGCCTTGGGAACTGGGTCTAGCGGAAACTCACCAAACACTACTGAAAAATGGCCTACGTAATCGTATCGTGGTTCAGTCTGATGGTCAGATGAAAACTCCGCGTGACCTTGCAGTCGCAACACTGCTTGGTGCTGAAGAATGGGGCGTAGCAACAGCCGCACTGGTTGTTGAAGGCTGTATCATGATGCGTAAGTGTCACAAAAACACTTGCCCTGTTGGTATCGCAACACAGAACAAGACACTGCGTGAACGTTTCGATGGTCGCGTAGAAGACGTTGTGACTTTCTTCCAGTACATGGCTGAAGGTCTGCGTGAAGTGATGGCTGAGCTTGGCTACCGCTCTATCGATGAGATGGTCGGCCAATCTCACAAACTTAAAGTTCGTGACGATATTCAGCACTGGAAATACAAGAACCTAGATCTGTCACCTGTTCTGCATATTGAACAGCCTCGTGCAGAAGATGGCGTTTATAACCAGACACAACAAAACCATAACTTAGAAGACGTACTAGACCGTAAGTTGATTCAAGCAGCTATTCCAGCACTTGAAAAAGGCGAAGCAGTGAACGCTGAATTCCCTATCATCAACACCGACCGTTCAGCGGGTACTATGTTGTCGAATGAAATATCGAAGATTTATAAAGACGCAGGCCTACCACAACCAATGAACGTGAAGTTCAATGGCTCGGCTGGTCAGTCATTCGGTGCTTTCCTTGCGAAAGGCGTGAAGTTCGAAGTAGAAGGTGACGCAAACGACTACTGGGGTAAAGGTCTATCAGGCGGTACGCTAGTACTCTACCCTAACGCAAAATCATCCATAGTTGCTGAAGATAACATTGTAGTGGGTAACGTATGTTTCTATGGCGCAACGTCTGGTGAATCTTACATTCGCGGCATGGCAGGTGAGCGTTTCTGTGTACGTAACTCAGGAGCGAAAGTCGTTGTTGAAGGCATTGGTGACCACGGTTGTGAATACATGACTGGCGGTGTTGCAGTGATCCTTGGCTCAACAGGTCGTAACTTTGCGGCAGGTATGAGTGGTGGTGTCGCTTACGTTTGGGATAAAGCTGGTGATTTTGATACCAAGCTAAACCCTGAACTGGTCGACCTAGACCCAATTGAAGCAGAAGATCGCGAACTACTGAAAGAGATGCTAACCAAGCAAGTTCAACTCACAGGAAGTGAAGTTGCTCAGTCTTTCCTAGACAATTTTGAAGCAAGCCTAGCCACGATGGTGAAAGTAATGCCACGTGACTACAAAGCCGTTCTTCAAAAGCGTAAGACTGAAGCAGAGCAAGCACAAACGGAAGAAGTGGAGGCAGTATAATGGGTAAGCCTACTGGATTTTTAGAACATGGTCGCGAGCTTCCAAAAAAGCTTGACCCATCAGTTCGAATTGAAGATAACAAAGAGTTTGTACTTAACGAAGAGTTTGGTGACAAGATCAATACTCAAGCCTCTCGTTGTATGGACTGTGGTGTTCCTTTCTGTCACAGCGGTTGTCCGATTGGTAACATCATCCCAGAATTCAATGACGCGGTTTACCGTGACAGCTGGGAAGAGGCTTGGAACATTCTAAGCTCTACCAACAACTTCCCTGAATTTACAGGTCGTGTATGCCCTTCTCCTTGTGAAAGTGCATGTGTTCTTGGTATAAACCAAGATCCAATCACTATCTGTAATATCGAGAAAACAATTGTAGAAACGGCGTACCGTGAAGGGTACGCAAAACCGAAAACACCACGATCTCGCACAGGAAAGACGATTGCTATCATCGGCTCTGGCCCTGCCGGCTTAGCTGCGGCAGAGCAACTAAACAGTGCTGGTCATTCAGTCACGGTGTTTGAACGAGATGAAAAAGTGGGCGGTTTACTGCGCTTTGGTATCCCAGATTTCAAACTGGGTATGGACGTAATTGATCGTAAGATCAACCTGATGGCGGAGGCCGGCGTTGAATTCAAAGTGAACCAACATATCGGTGTTGATGTCAATGCTCAGCAACTTCGTCAAGAGTTTGATGCCGTACTATTAACTGGCGGCTCAACCGTTCCAAGAGACTTGCCTATCCCGGGCCGTGAACTCAATGGGGTTCACTTTGCGATGGAGTTCTTAGGCCAAAATAACCGTCGTGCCAATGAGATGGATTTGAAAACCAAAGAGATCCACGCCAAAGGCAAGCATGTTGTGGTTATCGGTGGCGGTGATACGGGCTCTGACTGCGTAGGTACATCTAACCGTCATGGCGCAGCAAGTATTACTCAAGTTGAGATAATGCCAATTCCACCTGAAAAACGCCCTGCAAATATGCCTTGGCCTCAATACCCAATGATTATGAAAACAACCACTTCACATGAAGAGGGCTGTGAGCGTCACTGGAATATTTTGACCAAAGAGTTTATCTCTGACGATAACGGAAATGTTACTGGGCTTCGTATCGCTGATATCGTGTGGCAAGACGCAAAACCAGGCGAACGCCCTGGGTTTGATGAAGTGGCAAATTCTGAGCGTGTCATTCCATGTGATATGGCATTCCTAGCAATGGGCTTCCTACATCCAGAACCAACGGGTGTTCTCGCTCAACTTGATATCAAGCTTGACGAACGCGGTAACGTTGCGACGAATGGTTTTGCGACCAACCAGAAAGGTGTTTTTGCAGCTGGTGATATGCGAACAGGTCAATCGTTAGTGGTACGCTGTATCAATGAGGGACGTGAATCCGCTCGCGAAGTTGATAATTACCTCATGGGTGGCACAAACCTAGAAGCAAAATCTGACTCACTTATGCTTTCAGCTTAAGAGAACAGAATAAGTAAATAACGCTAGCCGATAAGCCGTTCACTTACGCTAGCGTCACAATACGTTCGACAAGTCCTTCCAGACTTTTGGCCAGTGCATTCGTGCTGGCCTTTTTTATACTCATAACTCCCTGCCTTTCTATGCTTTTAGGTTAATTAATTGTAAATAAAACAACATCTATCTCTTTGATTCAATTAAACATAGATAGGGTAATATTTGGTTAATACTCAAAATGCGCAACAAACAACCAATAACTTGACCTTTTGCATAATAAGCTATACGTTGTGAAACTATCGAAAACAAAAATGATGATTTTTGTTAAAAACAACAAGTCAATAAAAGTGCATAACTATAGAGAAAATAACAACAATAAAGAATAGTTAGTCATTTCTCTGCTAAAGAAGCAGGAAGCAAAAGGAGAATTGCAATGGCTCTATATAATCCAAATCTTGAAAAAGATAACTGTGGATTTGGCCTCATCGCGCACATGGAAGGCCAAGCAAGCCATAAACTAGTCCGCACCGCTATTTCAGCATTGGATCGAATGACTCACCGAGGGGGCATTGCCGCCGATGGAAAAACGGGTGATGGTTGCGGTCTGTTACTACAAAAGCCAGATACCTACCTAAGACTCATTGCAGAAGAGAACCATTGGAAACTTGGCAAGCAATACGCCATCGGGATGATCTTCTTCAATCAAGATCCAGTGAAAGCAGAGCTTGCTCGCGACATCATTAATAAAGAGCTCGCTCAAGAAACTTTAACCGTTTCAGGCTGGAGAGAAGTTCCGATTAACGCCGATGTTCTAGGGCCAATCGCAACCGAATCTCTGCCCAACATTCAACAAGTGTTTATTTCAGCCCCCGCAGGATGGCGAGAAAGAGACATAGAACGCCGACTGTATATTGCTCGTCGCCGCATCGAAAAAAGCATCCAAAATGATGATGAATTCTATATTTGCAGCCTATCAACTCAAGTCATTGTTTATAAAGGGCTTTGCATGCCTGCGGATTTACCAAGATTCTATTTAGACTTAGCCGATCTGCGAATGGAATCCGCAATTTGTTTGTTCCACCAGCGCTTTTCAACCAATACCCAACCTCGCTGGCCGCTGGCTCAACCGTTTCGTTATCTCGCTCATAATGGTGAAATCAATACCATTGAAGGTAACCGTCAATGGGCTCGCGCTCGTGCTTATAAATTCTCATCGCCACTTCTGCCCGACTTACAAACCGCCGCCCCATTTGTGAATGAAACAGGCTCAGACTCTTCAAGCTTAGATAACATGCTCGATCTGTTTTTATCTGGAGGCATGGACGTATTCCGCGCGATGAGGATGCTGGTTCCGCCCGCTTGGCAGAACCACCCAGACATGGATCCCGATCTACGTGCCTTCTATGATTTCAACTCCAAACATATGGAACCTTGGGATGGCCCAGCAGGGATAGTCCTTTCCGATGGGCGATATGCCGCCTGTAATTTAGACCGCAATGGGCTACGACCTGCTCGCTATGTGATAACAAAAGATAACCTGATTACTCTCGCATCTGAAGTTGGGATCTGGGATTACACGCCTGATGAGGTATCAGAAAAAGGTCGTGTAGGGCCTGGTGAATTACTCGTTGTCGATACTCGTCGTGGTAAGCTATGGCAATCCAGTGAGATCGATAACGATCTAAAAAATCGTCACCCTTACCGAGAGTGGATGGAAAATAATGTCCATAAACTGACGCCATTTTCAGATCTTAAAGATGACCAAGTCGGTGAGCGATCTCTTGATAACGATCAACTGAAAACGTACCAAAAACAATTTGCGATGAGCAATGAAGAGGTTGATCAAGTCATTCGTGTATTGGGAGACATGGGACAAGAAGCGACAGGCTCAATGGGAGACGATACGCCAATGGCGGTATTGTCATCTAAAGAGCGACTGGTTACAGACTATTTTCGCCAGAAGTTCGCCCAAGTGACTAACCCTCCCATAGACCCTTTGCGTGAAAAGCATGTGATGTCACTTGCCACCAGCGTTGGGCAGGAAATGAATGTCTTTTGCGAAACCGATGGACACGCTTACCGAGTAAGCTTTGAATCCCCCGTGTTACTGCACTCCGATATGCAGCAACTATTGGCACTTAGTGATAAACACTACCGACATACCATTGTTGATCTAAATTACAACCCAGACGAAAAAGATCTTCAGCAAGCCCTCATTCATGTATGTGATCAAGCTGAACGAGTTGTCCGCGAAGGCACCGTTCTTATCGTTCTATCAGATCGTCATATTGAGAAAGCAACATTACCGATCCCAGCAGCGATGGCAGTAGGGGCAGTGCAAGTTCGTTTAGCTGAAACCGACCTTCGTTGTGATGCCAATATCATTGTCGAAACTGCAACTGCGCGAGACCCACATCAATTTGCTGTTATGCTTGGATTTGGTGCAACCGCTGTCTATCCATATCTAGCTTACGAAACCTTAGGCAAGGTGATTGACGAAGGTGGGATCGCGAAAAGTTATAGCCAAGTCATGTTGAACTATCGAAATGGCATCAACAAAGGGTTATACAAAATCATGTCCAAAATGGGCATTTCAACCATCGCCTCTTACCGCTGCTCTCAACTATTTGAAGCGGTGGGCTTACACCAAGAGTTGGTAGATCTCTGCTTTAAAGGCGTGACGACTCGTATTCAAGGCGCTACCTTTGATGATTTCCAACAAGACCTACACAACCTATCTCGCAAAGCGTGGGCAAAAAGAAAGAGTATCGAACATGGCGGTTTACTAAAGTATGTTCATGGCGGCGAGTACCATGCTTACAACCCAGATGTGGTAGGTACACTACAGCAAGCTGTGAAATCTGGAGAGACTTCCGATTACAAAGCTTTTGCCAAACAAGTGAATTCTCGCCCAGTCGCGATGCTGCGAGATTTAATGCAATTAAAGAAAACAGGACAGACACTGCCACTCGAACAAGTTGAGGCGAGCACTGAACTATTCAAACGATTTGATTCTGCTGCCATGTCGATTGGAGCCTTGAGCCCTGAAGCTCATGAAGCGTTAGCCACCGCCATGAACCGTTTAGGTGGCTATTCTAACTCTGGAGAAGGCGGAGAAGATCCTCGCCGTTTTGGCACTGAGAAAAATTCACGCATTAAGCAGATTGCCTCCGGTCGATTTGGCGTAACCCCACACTACCTCGTCAATGCGGATGTACTACAAATTAAAGTCGCACAAGGCGCAAAACCCGGAGAGGGCGGGCAACTCCCAGGGCATAAAGTGACGGCTGAAATCGCTAAATTACGTCATTCCGTTCAAGGGGTGACGTTAATCTCCCCCCCTCCACATCACGACATTTATTCCATTGAAGATCTTGCGCAGCTGATTTTCGATCTCAAACAAGTGAATCCAAAAGCCTTAATCTCCGTCAAACTCGTTTCTGAACCCGGAGTTGGCACCATCGCCACTGGTGTTGCCAAAGCCTATGCCGACCTCATCACGATTTCAGGCTACGATGGCGGAACTGCCGCAAGCCCACTCACCTCAGTGAAATATGCGGGGAGTCCATGGGAGTTAGGTTTAGCTGAAACCCAGCAAGCGCTCGTCGCTAATGGTCTGCGACACAAAATCCGCTTACAAGTCGATGGTGGATTGAAAACAGGTCTAGACGTCATCAAAGCGGCAATCCTTGGTGCTGAAAGTTTCGGTTTTGGCACCGCGCCAATGGTCGCAATGGGATGCAAGTTCTTGCGGATCTGCCATCTCAACAACTGCGCGACTGGTGTGGCAACCCAAGATGAAACTCTGCGTAGAGAGTATTTCAAAGGTCTTCCTGAAATGGTGATGAATTATTTCATTGGATTGGCCGAAGAGGTACGCGAACACCTATCTGAGCTTGGAGTCGAAAAGCTAACAGACTTGATTGGGCGTACCGACTTACTTGAAACCGTACAAGGCATGACCGCAAAACAGAGTAAACTCGATCTATCAGCAGTACTCGAAGCTCCTGTATCTCCTGAAGGGCATCCACTATTTTGGACAGAGCCAAACGCTCCTTTCGATAAAGCGCAGCTCAACCAAACCATTTTAGATGATGCGTTAATCAGTATAGAAGCAAAACAGAGTAACAATTTTTACTACGATGTCATCAATACCGACAGATCCATCGGAGCTCGGATCTCAGGAGAGATCGCACAGCGTTATGGTAATCAAGGCATGGCTGGAACACCGATTAAACTGCACCTTAACGGAACCGCAGGGCAATCATTTGGTGTATGGAATGCGGGTGGCGTAGAGCTGTATCTTACTGGCGATGCCAATGATTACGTCGGTAAAGGCATGGCTGGCGGAAAAATCGTTATCAAACCCCATTTAGGCACGGCATTCAACTGCAACGACGCCACCATTATTGGCAACACCTGCTTGTATGGTGCTACCGGAGGAAAGCTATTTGCGGCCGGCACCGCAGGCGAACGATTCGGTGTTCGTAATTCAGGCACTATCGCTGTTATAGAAGGTGCAGGAGACAACGCATGTGAATATATGACCGGAGGGATTGTCGCAATCCTAGGGGCGACAGGTGTGAACTTCGGTGCGGGTATGACCGGTGGTTTTGCCTATGTGATGGATCGAAACCAAGATTTCCAAGGGCGAGTAAACAACGAATCTGTGGAAGCGGTCTCTCTAGCGGATCTCTATATTCACCAAGAACATTTACGTGGCTTAATTGCCGAACACTTAGAAGAGACAGGATCAACACACGCCGAAAACATATTAGCCAACTTTGATGAATGGATTCCAAAGTTCTACCTTGTTAAACCTCAAGCCGCTGATCTGCGCACGCTACTCGGACATCAAAGCCGTAGCTCTGCAGAACTACGCGTTCAAGCCCAGTAATAGAAGGAGTCTTATCATGAGCCAGAACGTATACCAATTTATTGATGTCAAACGCGTCGACCCAGCGAAGAAACCGGTAAAAATTCGTAAGATCGAGTTTGTAGAAATTTACGAACCTTTCACCAAGCAACAAGCGACGGCTCAGGCAGATCGCTGTTTGGACTGTGGAAACCCCTATTGCGAATGGAAATGCCCAGTACATAACTACATCCCTCAATGGCTGAAACTCGCTAATGAAGGACGAATCATTGAAGCAGCAGAACTTTCTCATCAAACCAATAGCTTGCCCGAAGTGTGTGGTCGAGTGTGCCCGCAAGATCGCCTGTGCGAAGGATCTTGTACCCTAAATGATGATTTTGGTGCTGTCACTATTGGTAATATTGAAAAGTATATTAACGACAAAGCCTTTGAGATGGGTTGGAAACCTGACATGTCTCATGTTGAGATGACAGATAAGAAAGTCGCCATTATTGGTGCTGGACCAGCAGGGCTCGCTGCGGCTGATATTCTTATTCGAAATGGAGTAAAACCCGTTGTCTTTGATCGTTACCCTGAAATTGGAGGCTTACTGACTTTTGGGATCCCATCATTCAAATTAGAGAAAGGGGTGATGCAAAATCGTCGTCGAATTTTCAGCGAAATGGGTGTCGAGTTCCAAATGAACGTGGAAGTCGGAAAAGATGTACAACTCCAAACCTTAATCGATGACTACGACGCGGTTTTTCTCGGAGTAGGAACATACAAAAACATGCGTGCGGGTCTTGAAAATGAAGACGCTCCCGGAGTCTATGATGCGCTTCCATTCCTCATTTCGAATACTTATAAAGTGATGGATCTCCACACCGACGATCCTTTTATCGATATGGCGGGTAAAAATGTCGTTGTCCTCGGTGGCGGCGATACCGCGATGGATTGCGTTCGTACATCCATTCGTCAAAACGCGAAGAACGTCATTTGTGCCTACCGTAGAGATGAGGCCAATATGCCCGGATCTAGACGCGAAGTAAAAAATGCAAAAGAGGAAGGGGTTCAATTCAAATTCAACCTTCAACCCTTAAATATAGAGGTCGATGCGTCTGGGAAAGTTTGTGGTGTCAAAGTGGTAAAAACCGCTCTAGGTGAGGCCGATTCAGCAGGACGACGTAGACCTGAGCCCGTTGCAGATAGCGAACATATTATTGATGCTGATGTGGTGATCATGGCATTTGGTTTCCAGCCACACAAGATGGATTGGCTACAGCCTTTTGGTGTTAATCTTGATCAATGGGGACGAATTCAGGCCCCTGCTGAACAAGAGTTTCAATATCAAACCAGTCATCAAAAAATCTTCGCTGGCGGTGATGCCGTAAGAGGATCCGATTTAGTTGTGACTGCGATTGATGAAGGGCGCAAAGCGGCGGAAGGAATTCTAGATTATCTAGATATCTGAACCACTTAAGAATAAGCTGTACGAAACGGATCCGCATTGGATCCTTTTCGTTATCCATCATATTGGAGTGATAAACAGGGAATCATATGAAAAAAGTAGCCTTTATTGTTTTGAGCTTAGCCACACTTACCGCTTGCAGCCAAGGAATAGCCAGCATGACAGATAGAACTTCATCCCCATGTGGTGATAAACCCAACTGTGTATCCACTCAAGATAGTCGTGATGAATTTTCAGTTGCTCCTTTCCATCTTACTCCTAATGCAACGATGGATGCTATCGAAGCGGTGGCACTTACGCTTCCAGGCGCTAAAACAGCAACGAAAGAAACTGATTACCTACGCATTGAATCGACCAGTAAAATAATGCGATTTGTAGACGATTTAGAACTCAGAATTACGGGCGACACTCTGATCGTGCGATCGGAATCCCGTGTAGGTTACTCTGATTTTGGTGTGAATCGAAAACGAGTCGAGCAATTAAGAGCGGAACTACTCAGTAAAAACCTTATTAAATAACCATCGACAATCTCGCACAGTAATTCATCAATGATAGCAAGGGAGAGCATGACTAATTATCACTCTCCCTAGTCATTTATCACATGATTTATGCTACACTTCGCCCCAATTCAATCAGTCATTTTTCAAAGAGATACACTATGAAAGTCGGTATTATCGGTGCGATGGAACAAGAAGTTACCATCCTTAAAGACGCAATTTCAAATGCACAAGAGATCAATAAAGGCGGTTGTACCTTTTTCTCTGGTCAACTAAATGGTGTTGACGTTGTTTTGCTTCAGTCAGGTATTGGTAAAGTTGCAGCAGCGGTAGGTACTTCTATCCTACTAAGCGAATACCAACCAGATGTTGTTCTAAACACAGGTTCTGCCGGTGGTTTTGACTCATCTCTAAACTTAGGTGATGTGGTTGTTTCAACTGAAGTTCGCCACCATGATGCTGACGTGACGGCATTTGGCTACGAAATCGGTCAAATGGCAGGTCAACCTGCAGCGTTCAAAGCTGACGAGAAACTAATGGCCGTTGCTGAACAAGCGCTGGCTCAAATGGATGATAAGCACGCGGTTCGCGGCTTAATCTGTACAGGCGATGCTTTTGTTTGCACTCCTGAGCGTCAAGCGTTTATTCGTAAACACTTCCCTTCGGTTGTAGCGGTTGAAATGGAAGCGTCGGCTATTGCTCAAGCGTGTCACCAATTCAAAGTTCCATTTGTTGTGGTACGTGCAATCTCAGATGTGGCCGATAAAGAATCACCAATGAGCTTTGAAGAATTCCTACCTTTGGCGGCTCAAAGCTCATCAGAGATGGTATTCAAAATGGTTGAACTTCTAAAATAAGTCTTGATTGATGCAAGCGTTATTTGACCAACTATTTGCAAATGGCGTGCTCCTCGTAATGTGGGGAGCACTGCTATTTCACCTGATTTTACCTATCCCGCACTCTGCTCACCCAACAACGCTATGGCATAAATTCGCAGAACTGTTAGCAAGCAAAGTCAACACCAATAGCCACTACTCGCAGAGCATAGTATCTGGAAGCCTCGCTTGGTTACTCATGTGCCTACCCGCTCTTGCTGTGATGCTGGCACTTAAACCGTTAGTTTGGCAAACACAACTTTTTGAATTAGCTCTTTTACTGATTGCCATTGACTGGCGTAATAATGAGAAGCTTGCAAACCAACTAGTCTCAGCATTAGCTAAAGAAGATAAAAAACTGGCAAGACGCTTATTGACCCCTATCGTCAACCGTCAAACAGAAAGCCTATCGACATTAGGGCTTGGAAAAGCAGGCGCAGAAACCATCATAATGGGCTATGGTCGCAATGTAGTGTGCGTTCTATTTTGGTATGCCATTGGTGGTGGAATTGGCGCACTGATGTATCGCCTAACCGCAGAACTTGCTCGTGCATGGTCCCCAAGTCGACATCAATTTTCGCCATTCGGTATTCCTGTCGTTCGTTGTGTGGCCATTCTAGATTTCATCCCCTTACGCCTTTTCAGCTTAATGATTGTCATCGGTGACAAAGCCACCATCGCTTTTAAAGGCATGCTTGAGCAAGGAAAAACTTGGCCATTACCCGGCCCCGGTTGGTTAATGGCAGCAATAGGGCATAAGCTTGAATTATCTCTAGGCGGCCCTGCTATTTATAACGATAAGAAAACCATTAGAGCGAAGCTTGGTGGACGTATCGCCCCATCCGCTCTGCATTTATCTCAATTGCAAAAATTACTCGCGGGGAGAATTCTTATTTGGATCCTCGTGCAAAGTGCTCTATTGCTGCTTTTCTATCAAGGTATCTAGCGTGTTTTCTCTTTTATCTCGACCATCTCTATTAACTTGTTTTGTCATAGGTACGAATGCACTGTGGTCTAGTTTTGCAATGTCCGCGACTCCAACCACTGACGGTAATAAAATCAAGCGAGTCATTAGCCTAGCACCTCATGCCACTGAAATTGCCTATGCAGCAGGTTTAGGCGATAAGCTGATCGCGGTGAGTGCGCATAGTGATTACCCAGACGCGGCAAAATCGTTAGAAAAAGTAGCGAATTATCAAGGCATAAAACTCGAGCGAATTATTGCTCTGCAACCTGATTTGATCCTTGCTTGGCCTGCTGGAAACCCGCCGAGAGAGCTAGATAAACTTCGTCAATTTGGATTTACTATTTACGATTCTGAAACGAAAACATTGGAAGATATCGCAAAAAACATCGAGCAGATGAGTCAATTTTCAGATGACCCCAATATTGGATTACAAGCGGCGAAGCTATACCGAAAAGGGTTAGCGAAACTCAAGCAACAGTATGAAGTATCACAGCCAGTTCGCTACTTCTATCAACTCAGTGAAAAGCCAATCATCACGGTTGCACAAGGTAATTGGCCGAGTGAAATTTTTCGTTTCTGCGGTGGAGAGAATATCTTTGCTAATAGTTCTGCGCCTTACCCCCAAGTCAGTATTGAGCAAGTGGTGATAAAGCAACCCGATGTTATCTTCACTTCTGAACATGCAATACAAGATCAAAGCCAATGGGCAAATTGGAAAGCTGAAATCCCCGCAGTGAAAAACCAGCATATGTGGTCATTAAATTCAGACTGGATCAACAGACCAACCCCAAGAACATTAAACGCAATTAAAGAAGTGTGCGCTCGCTTCGAATACACTCGCCAAAACCGCTAACTTTTTAAGAAAATATCTCGTACAATTCGCGTCCTATCCTGTCCCGTAAACTTAACAAGAGCGATCAGTAACATGGACTCCATGCTGCTTTACTTCATTGATTTATTTGGCACTGCTATCTTTGCCATATCTGGTGTTATTCTCGCCGGACGCCTAAAAATGGACCCTTTTGGCGTAATTGTACTTGGAAGTGTAACTGCGATTGGCGGAGGTACTATCCGCGACATGGCCCTTGGTGCTACTCCTGTATTTTGGATCACCGATAATACGTATTTGTGGGTAATTTTAATAACCTGCCTACTCACGATGATTTTAGTTCGTCGTCCTAAACGTCTGCCTTGGTGGGTACTGCCTGTTTGTGATGCGATTGGTCTCGCGGCATTCGTTGGTATAGGTGTAGAGAAGTCACTGATATATCAAGATTCATCACTCGTTGCCGTCATTATGGGTGTTATCACAGGCTGTGGTGGCGGTATTATCCGAGATATCTTAGCTCGTGAAGTCCCTATGGTTTTACGTAGTGAAGTGTACGCGACCGCTTGTATTGCTGGTGGCGCAGTACATACTATCGCTCTTGCCATGAACCTCGATAACTCAAGTGCATTTTTAGCAGGCGTGTTTGTTACTTTGTTGATTCGACTAGGCGCAATTCGCTGGCACTTATCTCTTCCGACGTTTGCGTTGAACAAATAGCGATAGTAAGACCAAAGAAACAAAAAGCCCGCTATGTCAGCGGGCTTTGTCTATTAGTGAATAAGCAAAAGTGAAACTCTATCCGTTTGCTTAAATTTTTGCGTGTAACTCCTGAACGGAAGTGACTGTATTTCGGTCATCTTCTTGGTGCGCCATACACACCGCAAATGCTGCATTTAGCGTTGTCGTGTAGTTCACTTTCTCAGCTAACGCTCCGCGACGAAGTACTTTCGAATCTTCAATCGCTTGACGACCAGCGGCGGTATTCACAATGTAGGTGTACTCATTATTCTTAATACGGTCAAGAATATGAGGACGACCTTCATGGACTTTATTCACTAAGCGAGGGTTGATGCCCGCTTCTCCGAGAATAACCGCAGTGCCGTGAGTCGCATCCAACTGATAACCCAGTTTAATTAGCTTAGAAGCTAAATCGACTACGCGCTCTTTGTCTTCTTCACGAACAGATAGAAGCGCACGCCCGCCTTCTGGGTAAACATTGCCACATCCAAGTTCCGCTTTCGCATAAGCTTCAGCGAATGTTGCACCAACCCCCATCACTTCACCCGTAGAGCGCATTTCTGGCCCTAATAGTGGGTCAACACCAGGGAACTTGTTAAATGGTAAAACCACTTCCTTCACTGAGTAATAAGGTGGAATAATCTCTTTAGTAAAGCCTTGAGACTCTAGAGACTGACCAGCCATTACACGAGCGGCAATCTTAGCCACTGGAGCACCTGTAGCTTTCGATACGAACGGTACAGTACGCGCTGCTCGTGGGTTCACTTCGATTAGGTATACTTGGTTATTCTTAACCGCAAACTGGGTATTCATAAGACCACGAACGCCCAATTCGAAAGCAAGCTTTTCAACTTGTTCGCGCATCACGTCTTGAATTTCTTGGCTCAGTGTATATGCAGGAAGAGAACATGCCGAGTCACCAGAGTGAACCCCCGCTTGCTCAATGTGTTCCATAATACCTGCGATAACAACACGTTCACCATCACAAATCGCGTCAATGTCCACTTCAACCGCATCGTCTAAGAAGCTATCAAGAAGCACTGGTGATTCATTTGAAACACTCACCGCTTCATTAAAGTAGCGACGTAAATCTTGCTCATCGTAGACAATTTCCATTGCTCGGCCACCCAAGACATAAGAAGGGCGAACGACAAGCGGGAAACCGATTTCACGTGACTTTTCAACAGCCTGCTCCATCGTCGTTACGGTAGCATTTTCTGGTTGTAAAAGACCTAAACGATCTACAGCCACTTGGAAACGCTCACGGTCTTCAGCTCGGTCGATGGCATCAGGGCTTGTACCAATAATAGGCACACCAGCCGCTTCAAGTTCACGCGCCAGTTTCAGTGGTGTTTGACCACCGTACTGAACAATCACACCTTTTGGTTTTTCAACACGAACAATCGCTAATACATCTTCCAAGGTAACAGGCTCGAAGTATAAACGGTCAGAAGTATCATAATCGGTAGAAACAGTTTCAGGGTTACAGTTAACCATGATGGTTTCATAGCCATCTTCACGTAGTGCTAAAGAAGCGTGTACACAACAGTAGTCAAATTCAATACCTTGGCCGATACGGTTTGGACCGCCGCCCAAGATCATGATTTTCTCTTTATCTGTCGGATTCGCTTCACACTCTTCATCGTAAGATGAGTACATGTACGCGGTATCTGAAGAGAATTCAGCTGCACACGTATCTACGCGCTTATATACTGGGTGAATGTCATATTGGTCACGTAGACGACGAATTTCACTTTCAGCAACACCTAGAATCTTCGACAGACGAGCATCGGCAAAACCTTTGCGCTTCAGCTTATTCAACATCGCTTTATTCAAGCCAGCAAAGCCACTCGCTTTCACTTCTTGCTCAAGCTTCACGATGTCTTCAATTTGAACAAGGAACCAACGATCAATTTGCGTTAAGTTAAACACACCATCCACTGACATACCGGCACGGAAGGCATCCGCGATATACCAAATACGATCCGAACCTGCTTCTTTTAACTCATGGCGAATCGTGGTTAGTGCGTCTGGTGCATCTAGATCAACCATCTCATCAAAGCCCGTCGCTCCAACTTCTAGGCCACGCAATGCTTTTTGCAAAGATTCTTGCTGGTTACGACCAATGGCCATCACTTCGCCAACCGACTTCATTTGTGTCGTTAAGCGGTCATTTGCACCTGCAAATTTCTCGAAGTTAAAGCGTGGAATCTTAGTCACAACATAGTCGATTGTTGGTTCGAAAGATGCTGGAGTTGCTCCACCAGTGATGTCATTCATCAATTCATCAAGCGTGAAACCAATAGCCAGTTTTGCGGCAATTTTCGCGATAGGGAAACCCGTCGCTTTAGAAGCAAGAGCAGATGAACGAGATACACGTGGGTTCATCTCGATGATAACCATACGGCCATCTTTCGGGTTGATACCAAACTGTACGTTTGAACCACCTGTTTCAACACCAATCTCACGCAGTACTGCTAGAGATGCGTTACGCATTAGTTGGTATTCTTTATCTGTCAGCGTTTGAGCTGGAGCCACAGTTATTGAGTCGCCTGTGTGAATACCCATTGGGTCGAAGTTTTCAATCGCACATACGATGATGCAGTTGTCGTTTTTATCACGAACCACTTCCATCTCGTACTCTTTCCAACCGATAAGAGATTCATCGATAAGCAACTCATTCGTTGGCGAAAGGTCTAAACCTCGACGACAAATCTCTTCAAATTCTTCTTTGTTGTATGCGATACCACCGCCTGTACCACCCATTGTGAATGAAGGGCGAATAATACAAGGGAAGCCAACCATATCTAAAACTTTATAAGCTTCTTCCATTGTTTTAGCGGTATCAGCCGTTGGACACTCAAGACCAATCGACTTCATTGCTTTATCAAAACGAGAACGGTCTTCCGCTTTATCAATCGCGTCAGCCGTTGCACCAATCATCTCGACACCAAACTCTTCAAGTACTCCGTACTTTTCTAAATCTAGCGCACAGTTAAGCGCAGTTTGCCCACCCATTGTAGGAAGCACTGCATCTGGCTTCTCTTTCGCGATGATGTTACGAACCACTTCCCAATGGATAGGCTCAATGTAAGTCGCATCCGCCATATCTGGATCAGTCATGATGGTTGCTGGGTTCGAGTTTACAAGAATAACTCGGTAGCCTTCTTCGCGCAGGGCTTTACAGGCTTGAGCACCAGAGTAATCGAATTCACAAGCCTGACCGATAACAATCGGGCCAGCACCTAGAATAAGAACGCTTTTAATGTCAGTACGTTTTGGCATTGTCTACTACTCCGATTTACGCTGTATGCAATTTAATTAATTCAATAAAGTGGTCGAACAGCGGTGCTGCATCTTCTGGTCCAGGGCTCGCTTCTGGGTGACCTTGGAAGCTAAAGGCTGGTTTGTCTGTGCGATGGATTCCCTGTAAAGAACCATCAAATAGAGACTTATGCGTTGCTCGCAGGTTTTCCGGAAGTGTCGATTCATCAGCCGCAAAGCCGTGGTTCTGTGAAGTAATCATCACAACATCACGCTCTAAATCTTTCACCGGATGGTTTGCACCGTGGTGACCAAACTTCATCTTCACTGTTTTAGCGCCAGATGCTAGAGCTAGAATTTGGTGACCTAAACAGATACCGAAAATCGGTAGACCTTTTTCTAGGAACACCTTGGTTGCTTCAATCGCGTAAGTACATGGCTCTGGGTCGCCTGGGCCGTTTGATAGGAAAACGCCGTCTGGATTCAGTGCTAATACTTCTTCTGCTGATGTTTCAGCTGGAACAACCGTTAGGCGGCAGCCGCGGTCAACAAGCATACGCAAGATGTTACGCTTTGCTCCGAAGTCATAAGCGACAACGTGGTATGGCAATTCGCTATCATCTTTCGCCTCTGGAAGACCACCCTTGAGCGTCCACGAACCTTGTTTCCATTGATACGCTTCTTTTGTTGTAACTTCTTTCGCAAGGTCCATACCTTTTAAGCCAGGAAATTCTTTTGCTTTCGCGAGCGCCAAAGCTTCATCGATATGACTATCTTTCAAAGAAGCACAAGCGACGATGCAACCATTTTGAGCACCTTTCTCACGCAAGATTCGAGTTAACTTACGTGTATCAATATCCGCAATACCAACGATATTTTGTGATTTAAGATAATCAGAAAGGGATTGTTCATTACGGAAATTAGAAGCGATGAGGGGGAGATCGCGAATTACAAGGCCTTGGGCATGGATAGAAGAGGATTCTTCATCTTCGGAATTGGTTCCGGTATTGCCTATATGGGGATAAGTGAGGGTAACAATTTGTTGGGAATAGGAAGGATCAGTGAGGATTTCTTGGTACCCCGTCATCGAGGTGTTAAAAACGACTTCTCCAACAGCGGAACCATCTGCGCCTATGGACTCACCGTGGAATACCGTCCCATCTTCTAGGACTAGCAGTGCTGACTTACTCAAGGCAACCTCCAGAATAAAAATGCATTAAAGTTGATTTAATTTGCAATTCTACCTTCCTTTACGCGATTAACCAGCGTTTTTATGGAAATTAGACAAATTGGCGGTATTCTATTGATTAGCGTGATTTGTGTCAACATTCACTCGAAAATAAATATGGTTTTTTAACGCGAAATTCGAACTTTCACCCTAAAAGCCCCAAAACAGAACATTTAGATGTAATAAACAGCTCAAAACCAGTAAAACTATTATTTGGGATAAAAATACACACTAACAATCGATCATGAGAACAAATAGACAATACGCAATCGTTACTTTAAATAATTTGATACAAATTATAAGAACAATAACGAAAAATAGACATCAAACACCCAAAATAACAAGTAAACACCTTGGATATAATGAGATTTTAGTGAATAAATATGAAGAAGAGTGGTGAGAAAAAGGTAGGAAATTTCTATGCGCCGAGAGATCCCAGCGCATAATTATCTACTTAAAGGTCATTTAAGCCTAAAACATCAGTCATTGTATAGAAGCCAGCAGGCTTTTCATTTAGCCAAACCGCAGCTTTAATGGCACCATTAGCAAAGGTCATACGATCGGTCGCTTTATGAGTGATCTCAACACGTTCACCAATATCGGCAAACATTGCCGTGTGCTCTCCAATAATGTCACCTGCGCGAATCGTTGCAAAACCAATTTCATCTTTTGTACGTTCGCCAGTTATCCCTTCGCGAGACCAAACTGCCACATCATTGAGATCATTTCCCATTGCATCTGCAATAGCTTCTCCCATGCCAATCGCAGTACCTGATGGCGCATCAACTTTATGGCGATGGTGTGCCTCTACAATTTCCACGTCACAATAATCACCCATCACTTTCGCGGCTTTTTCCAACAACTTAAAGACTAAGTTAACACCCACGCTATAGTTAGGTGCCATAATGATCGGAATTTCTTTCGCAGCATGAGCGATCACTTGTTTCTCTTCTTCAGAAAAACCCGTTGTGCCAATCACCAGTTTTTTACCATGCTGACGGCATAATTCGATGTTAACTAGAGTACTTACTGGTGCGGTGAAATCGACAATGACGTCAAACTGCTCAATTGATTTTTCTAAGTTATCAACCAGAGAAACATTAAAATGCCCCTCACCGCAGAGTTCACCAATATCGACGCCAATAAGGGAAGATTCAGGACGCTCAGAGCCAGCTCCAACAGCAGCGCCTGAGTGATGATGTGTTGCTTTTACGAGGTTTCGGCCCATTCGGCCTGCTGCTCCTGCAATCGCAATTCGAACCATTGCGTTGTTCTCCTTTTGTGATGATGAACACAATGTAACGTAAAGCGTTACTCCGTGCTAGAGTTTTAAACCCTATGACTACCGCCTAAATTCTTTTATAACTCGCTCTAAAATGGGAACATTCGCTTCAGGAAATTCATACTTAGCTAGGTTTTCGACGGCCACCCACTCCCCTTGTTGCCCCTCTTTGCCATACGGTTCATGTTTAAATTGGCTCACAACGATGAAGTCAAATTTTAGAGATTTATCCGGGTAATCAAACTCCAAATGTTCGAATAAGGATTGTTCAACAATCTCAATACCAATTTCTTCGTTTAATTCACGGTTCATCGCATCCTCGATGGATTCCCCCTCTTCTACTTTGCCACCAGGGAACTCCCAAAAGCCTCCTTTATGAACGTGATCCGGGCGCTTTGTGATAAATACTTGGCTTTTATCTGAGTTAAAGATGATCGCTGCAACGATATGGACGCGTTTCATGTACATTCCTATGTTTTACCTACAAAAAGAGCCGCCTAAGCGACTCTTTTATTTATTAAAAACAGATCATGGATTATGCAATTTGACCATGACACTGTTTGTATTTCTTACCAGAGCCACATGGACATGGTTCATTACGACCTACTTTACGCTCTTCACGTACCATAGGTTGGTGACCTTCTTCCGTATGCTCTTCATCAGATAACTGGTTATCCGCATTTTTATGTTGGAATTGCTGACGACGTGCCGCTTCTTCTGCTTGCGCTCGACGTTGCTCTTCCATACGTTCAACTTCTTCTTGTTGTTGAACTCGAACTTTGCTCAAGATAGTGATCACATCAAGTTTTAGTGCTTCAAGAAGATCCTCAAACAACTCAAACGATTCACGCTTGTACTCTTGTTTTGGGTTCTTCTGAGCATAACCACGTAGGTGAATACCTTGACGTAAATGATCCATTGCCGCTAGGTGTTCTTTCCACAACGTATCAAGGGTTTGTAGCATCACTGATTTTTCAAAGTTACGTAAAACAGTTGCGCCAACAGTCTCTTCTTTAGCACGGTAAGTCTCAACTGCCGTGTTTAAGATCTTCTCTCGTAATGCTTCTTCATAAAGTTTATCATCTTCATCTAGCCATGCCTGAATTGGCATCTCAAGATCGAA
Organism: Vibrio genomosp. F6; assembly: GCF_005146325.1. Taxonomy (NCBI): domain Bacteria; kingdom Pseudomonadati; phylum Pseudomonadota; class Gammaproteobacteria; order Vibrionales; family Vibrionaceae; genus Vibrio; species Vibrio genomosp. F6. The sequence goes on from NZ_SYUT01000016.1 coordinate 67,928, forward strand.
GTCATTCTTCATGCGCTCTTCAAGACCTGCAATATCCCACATATCATCTAGAGATTGAGGGGCAATGTACTCGTTGATTACGGTAGTGAAGACATCTTCGCGATTGTGTTCAATCATTTCGCTGATGTCATCAGCACTCATTAGTTCATCACGTAGCTCATAAACCACTTTACGTTGGTCATTGGCAACATCATCGTACTCAAGTAACTGTTTACGAATATCAAAGTTACGGCCTTCAACTTTACGTTGCGCTTTTTCAATAGAGCGAGACAACATGCGGCTTTCAATCGCTTCACCTTCATCCATACCGCTTTGAATCAAACCAGCCATGCGCTCTGATGTGAAAATACGCAGCAGAGAATCTTCCATTGATAGATAGAAACGTGAAGAGCCAGCATCACCTTGACGACCAGAACGACCACGAAGCTGGTTATCAATACGACGAGATTCATGACGTTCAGTACCAATGATGTGTAAACCACCAGATTCTAAAACTTTATCGTGAACAATTTTCCATGCGGTTTTAATTTCAGCGATTTGCTCTTTGCTTGGGTTGTCTAACTTCTCAACCTGAGCTTGCCAGCTACCACCTAATACAATATCCGTACCACGACCAGCCATGTTAGTTGCGATAGTAACCGCGCTTGGCGTACCCGCTTGTGCAACAATCTCAGCTTCCATTTCGTGGAATTTAGCGTTAAGTACGTTATGTTTCACTTTCGCTTTTTTCAGTGCATTAGAAAGCAGTTCAGATTTTTCAATCGAAACCGTACCCACTAAGCTTGGTTGGCCTTTTTCAACGCGATTTTTAATATCTTCAATGATTGCGTTGAACTTATCCTCTTCAGTACGGTACACCACATCCGGCATATCATCGCGAACCATAGGTTTGTTCGTTGGAATAACAACGGTTTCTAACCCATAGATCGATTGGAATTCAAAGGCTTCTGTATCCGCAGTACCCGTCATGCCTGACAGTTTTTCATACAGACGGAAGAAGTTTTGGAACGTAATTGATGCTAATGTTTGGTTTTCATTCTGAATCTTCACACCTTCTTTTGCTTCAACAGCTTGGTGTAAACCTTCAGACCAGCGACGACCAGGCATAGTACGACCTGTGTGTTCATCAACAATTACAATTTCGCCCTCTTCAGAGATGATGTAATCAACATCTTTCTCAAACAGTACGTGAGCACGTAGCGCAGCATTAACATGATGCAATAGGCTGATATTGGTTGGTGAATAGAGGGTATCCCCCTCTTCCATCAAACCATTTTTAACCATCAACTCTTCAACAAACTCTTGGCCTGTTTCAGTTAAGTACACCTGTTTAGATTTCTCATCCATGGTGTAGTGACCATCACCACGGTACTCTTCTGAATCCTCTTTTTCTTGTAATTCAAGATGAGGGATCAGGGTATTAATCTTAGTGTATAGCTCAGAGCTATCTTCAGCAGGACCAGAGATGATCAATGGTGTACGAGCTTCATCGATTAAAATCGAGTCAACTTCATCGACAACCGCGAAGAAACGCGCACGTTGAACTCGATCTTCATTGCGGAAAGCCATGTTGTCACGCAAATAATCAAAACCGAATTCGTTGTTTGTTCCATAAAGAATATCAGCAAGGTACGCTTCTTTCTTTTCTGGTGGTGCCATATTTGGAACGTTAACGCCAACGGTCATGCCTAAGAATTCAAATAGTGGGCGGTTCGTTTCCGCATCACGCTTCGCTAGGTAATCATTCACTGTAACGATATGCACACCTTTCCCAGGCAGTGCATTTAGATATGCAGGTAATGTTGCGGTAAGTGTTTTACCTTCACCAGTACGCATTTCTGCAATCTGGCCATTGTTTAGTACCATGCCACCAATAAGCTGAACGTCGAAATGGCGCATGCCATAAACACGTTTTGATGCTTCACGCACCGTTGCGAAAGCTTCAGGAAGCAGGTTATCTAAGCTCTCACCTTTTTCTAGGCGAGCACGGAATTCTATCGTTTTCGCTTTAAGCTCTTCGTCAGATAATGCTTCAAACGTTGGCTCATAGTTATTAATTTCTTTTACGATTTTTCTAAGGCGGCGCAGTGTTCTGTCATTGCGACTGCCAATTACCTTTGTCAGTAACTTAGTAATCATTTGCTGTGGATCTCTCGTTCTTAGATCGTCTTCGATCTAGTATTAATGCCTTCAGTCTCTACCAGTTTTAAACTAAGGATACTGAGATAAATCATCTCTCACTGATATTGTGATACAGACTTTGATTTTCAAGGCTCATTCTGAATTTTGTACTCAGTAGTGTAAGTAATTTTGAGTTGAACAACCATCGCTAAACCCAATAGTTTGAAGCACTTTGTACTTTTATGCTCGATTGACGAATGAATAGACAAACTTTGATTGCAACAACAGTGTACCAACAAGCCTTCCTCGTCTAAACTGCACGTATATCTCTTCTATTTATGAGTAATTTCATGCGTGATCATCGGCCAACCCTTACTCAAACGCTCATTTCAGAATCTCGATTCAGCCAATTACAAGAGCATGCCGCCGAGATAATGACCATCAATAATGCCTTGCGTGATATTTTACCTAAAGGAACGGCAAACCAATGTAGGGCCGCAAACTTACGTGGCGGTAATCTTGTTATCGAAGTTGCGAGTGCATCGATAAAGATGAAGATAAATTACGATCGACTGATGATTTTAAGTCAACTGAGAAATATGGGGTTTGCCAGACTAATTGGACTTGAAGTGAAAATAAACCCAGCACTTTATAGAACGATGCAGGAGAAGCATGAAAACAAGGAACCGTCTCGCCCACCTATTTCTGATGCGGCAGCAGGTTCTCTGTTAATGATCGCAGAAATGGCACCACCGAAAATAAAAGCTCGCCTTGAGAAAATTGCTCAAATGTCAGAAAAAAACAAATAGCCATGGAACGATTTTCGCTATAAAGATTCAGATACAAAAAAGCCAGGCTTCAACACCTGGCTTTTTTAAATTCAATTTGTGCTACTTACGCTAAAACCATATTAGGGTCTGCAAATGCAACTGGAGAACCAGCTTCTTCTTCAAAAGTAGCCCATTCCCAAGCTTCTTGGTCAGCAAGCACAGCTCTTAATAATTGGTTATTCAAACCATGCCCTGATTTATAAGCTCGGAACTCACCAATAATAGCGTGTCCACACATGTATAAATCACCGATAGCATCTAGAACTTTATGAGTAACGAATTCATTTTCGTAACGAAGACCTTCTTCATTCAAAATTCGATATTCATCTAGAACAATCGCACAATCAAAGCTGCCACCTAAACATAGGTTCTGTGATTGTAAGTACTCAATATCACGCATAAAACCAAATGTACGAGCACGAGAAATCTCTTTAACAAAACCTTGAGAAGAGAAGTCAAACAACATGCGTTGTTCGTCTGATTCAATCGCAGGGTGATTAAAGTCGATTTCAAAATCCATTCGGAAGCCATTAAATGGAACAAATTCAGCCCATTTGTCACCGTCTTCAAAACGTACCGGCTTTTTAATTCGAATGAATCGCTTTGGAGTATTGAGCGTTTGAACTCCAGCTTGTTGTAACAAGTAAACAAACGGACTTGCACTGCCATCCATGATTGGAATTTCAGGTGCATCAATCTCAATAATGATGTTATCGATACCCATACCAGCAAGTGCAGCACTAAGGTGCTCTACCGTGGAAATGCGTACGCCTTCATCATTAACTAATGCTGTACATAGCATAGTGTCACGAACTGACGCCGGATCTGCTGGAAAATCAACAGGCGGATTTAGGTCAGTACGACGATAAATGATACCCGTATTTGCAGCAGCAGGGCGAAGAGTAAGTGTCACTTTACGACCGGAATGGAGACCCACACCGATTGTTGTCACTATTTCTTTCAGAGTACGTTGTCTGATCATCTGCTTGCCTCTTTGTCAGTGCTACAATCACGATCGGTTAGCTAACCGACCGCGAATGCTACCATAATTTTGAACAGTGTCAAATTAATGGTTACTAATTAGTCAGCCTGACGACGTAAAAATGCTGGGATATCTAAGTATCCACTCTCTTTTTCAGCCTTTGGTGCTGCGCTTTGACCCGCACTCACTGAAGGTTGACTCATATTTGGCGATGTCGGCTGTGGTTTTACCTCTACTTTTTCTTGCAAAGGTTGTGCCGGTTTTTCTTCTACTTTCGCAGCTTGTTGTACTGGCGCTTGCGGTTGTGACACTGCTGCCACTTTCGCTTTTCCACCTGCAACTAATGTGATATCAGGTTTTTTTTCTGTACCGATACCCGTTGCAACAACAGTAACGCGAATTTCATCTGTCATATCTGGGTCTAGAGAAGTACCGATAACCACCGTTGCGTTATCCGATGCAAATGCTTTCACTGTGTTACCCACAGTTTCAAATTCATCTAAACGCATGTCTAAACCAGCGGTAATGTTAACTAGTACGCCACGAGCACCAGCTAAATCAATATCTTCTAGTAATGGGCTTGAGATTGCAGTTTCTGCTGCTTCTTCTGCGCGATCTTCACCACGAGAAATACCACTACCCATCATTGCGTGGCCCATTTCCGACATCACTGTACGAACATCCGCGAAATCGACGTTGATCATACCAGGACGCGTAATAAGCTCCGCAATACCTTGAACCGCATTTTTAAGTACATCATTGGCACTTGCAAATGCTTCAAGTAGCGTCACGCCACGACCAAGAACTTTAAGCAACTTCTCATTTGGAATAGTAATCAAAGAGTCAACATGCTTAGACAGTTCTTCAATACCTTGCTCTGCAAAGGCTAAACGCTTCTTGCCTTCAAAGCTGAAAGGTTTAGTCACAACGGCAACCGTTAAGATATTTAGCTCTTTTGCCACTTCAGCAATAACAGGAGCAGCACCAGTACCAGTACCACCACCCATACCAGCGGCTATAAATACCATATCGGCCCCAGTCAGAATTTCTTTAATTCTATCTCGGTCTTCAAGAGCTGCATCACGTCCAACTTGCGGGTTTGCACCAGCACCTAAGCCTTTAGTGATGTCGCCACCAATTTGGATAACGCTATTTACGCTTGTTTTACGCAGTGCTTGAGCATCTGTGTTTACACTGATGAACTCAACGCCTTCAATAGACTCTCGCACCATGTGTTCTACAGCATTACCGCCGCCACCACCAACTCCAACGACTTTGATTACTGCATCGTCTGACATTTCCATCATCGGTTCAAACATGTGTTGTCTCCGTTTTCCCTGCAACTCAGGTTAAAACTCATTTTGTATCCAGTTACGCAACTTGCCGAATATTCCTGACACTGACGATACAGAAGAGCGCTTAGGCTCACTATATTCACCATCATCATTGATCTGACTATCTTTTGCATAATGAAGTAAGCCAACAGCCGTAGAATGATACGGCTCTTTAACGTAATCGGTTAAACCACTAACTTCTAGAGGTTTACCTACTCTAACTTGATTGCGGAATACGCGTTCTGCACACTCCACCAATCCTTCAATTTGTGCTGCGCCACCCGTTAAGACGACACCAGCAGCTAAATGGTGCTTAATACCATCTTCGCGCAATTTAACTTGAACAGTATCAATCGTCTGATTAACCAAGCCCATTAACTCAGTGTAACGAGGCTCAATAACTTCTGATAATGTCTGTCTTTGCAAGCTACGAGAAGGACGCCCACCAACGCTTGGGACGTTAACGGTGTCATCTTTACTCACTAATTCACTTAATGCGCAGCCGTATTTAACTTTAATCTCTTCAGCATCACTGACAGGGGTGCCAAACGCAAATGCAATGTCACTTGTAACCGCATTACCTGCGTAGGAAAAAACTTCAGTATGTCTTAGTGCACCACCAGTCCAAATAGACACATCCATTGTACCAGCGCCAATATCGACAACACAGACACCCAGCTCTCGCTCATCTTCGGTAATAACGGCATTACTTGAGGCCAAACCGGAGAACACTAGCTGTTCAACTTTTAGTCCACAACGTTCCACTGCTTTAATAATGTTCCGCGCCATATCATTATGGCAGGAAATAAGATGAACACTCACTTCCATACGGACACCAGACAAGCCAAGCGGGTTTTTAATTCCCTCTTGGTAGTCAATCGTAAATTCTTGAGGAATAACGTGCAGGATACGCAGTTCTTCCCCAATTTTGATTGACTTGGCAGTATGTATGGCGCGATCCATATCATCCTGAGAAACTTCCTCATCAGATATGGTCCCCATCCCTTTCTCGATACGGCTTGCAATATGCTTACCCGACAAGGAGATAAATACATTACTAATTTGGCATTCTGCCATTAACTCTGCTTGGTCGACCGCTCTTTGTACCGATTTAACAACGGATTCAAGATCGTTAACGCCGCCTTTATCCATCCCTCGAGAAGGACTACTTCCTGCACCAATGATGTTTATTTGACCATCAGGTAGGACTTCACCAACTAGAGCCGAAACACTTGCAGTGCCTATATCAAGACCAACAATAATGTTGTCATCTGTGGTCTTAGTCATCTGTACTCTCTTGTTCTAAGTCTTGCTTAGGAAACCAACCAACGGCAGCTCCCGTATCATACCTAAGATCGATATAGCTCACTTGTTCAGCTTTTGCGCCTAATTCATTATAAAGTGAGATAAATCGCTCAATACGTTCTGATAACGACTCTTTGCCTAATTCAAGACGAATGCCATTATCTAAAATAATTTGCCACGCTCTACGCTCATTCAACACAAAAGAGGTAATTGCTAACCCTAAACTTTGAAAGCGAGGGTTATTCTCTTGCCAAATATTCAATACTTGCTGGCTTGTACCGTCAGGTCCATAAAGCTTAACTCGCTCACCTTTCAGCTGGCCCACATCACCATTAAATACATCACCAGATTCATTTAACAGCTCATTGCCATTCCAGATAGCAGAAGCGTGATATTCCGTTAAAAATACTTTCACTGTGTCAGGCCATTGCTTACGAATGGATACCTGTGACACCCATGGAATAGCCTGAACACTCGATTGCAATGCATCAATATCTTGCGACATAAAGGTGCCAATATGATCCAACTGAGCAAAAGCACGCTGTACATCGTGTGCCGTTACGTAACTCAAATCACCTTGCAATACTATTTTTGAGAGTGGGAGTCGTTGATCATCCCACATCCAACTTAATGTTGAATAAAGAAGAGAGCCAATTAATAGTAAAACCACCAGCAAAAAGGTCGCGCCAAAAGCGTGCTCTTTTACTAGTGGGTAATTGGATACTGAACGGCCTTCACTTAAAGCACTTTCTACCAAAGTCCGCGATCCCTTTTCTTAGCTTGCAATTCTATTCCCTATCGTTTCGTAATAGAGGTAAAAGCACTTACTTTAACCTTGGGATTATACTGAGCTTATTCAAACTATCAAACATTGATAGTAAGAATTTCAAGCTCAATCTAATCAATTTCTCAATCTGGGGACTCAAACACGCATTGTGCAGGATCTCACGACACTTGCTGCATTCTATTAATATTTAACTCAAGAGCCGCCAGCTGTTTTGCTACTTTACCAACATCACCCGCACCTTGAGTCAAGACTAGATCACCATCTTGGAGCACATTAGCCAGCACGGAAGGCAGTGTTTGAGCGTCTGGAACGAAAATAGGATCGATCTTTCCGCGGCTACGAATGGTCCGACACAAAGCTCGACCATCTGCGCCTGCAATCGGTTTTTCACCCGCCGCATAAACATCTAGCATGATTAATACGTCCACTTGCTCAAGTACATTAGCAAAATCATCGTATAAATCACGAGTACGACTGTAACGGTGAGGTTGGAAAATCATCACCAATCGATTCTCTTTCCAGCCAGAACGTGCAGCTTGAATCGTAACATCAACTTCTGTTGGGTGGTGTCCGTAATCATCGACAAGCATAGCAACACCATTACCAGTATCGAATTCACCTAAGTGGTCAAAGCGACGTCCTGTTCCTTGGGTTCCTGCCATTGCCGATAAAATAGCCTCATCAGAGATGTCATCTTCCGTTGCTACTGCAATTGCCGCAGATGCGTTGAGTGCGTTATGACGGCCAGGGATATTCAAGGTGATATCTAAATTCGCTTTGCCTTCGCGTACAACGGTGAACTTACCTTGTTGTCCATCTTGATGATAATTTTCAATTCGAACATCAGCATCGTCAGAGAAACCATAAGTGATCACTTGACGGCTAATACGAGGAATTAACTCACGCACAACATCATCGTCAACGCAAACAATCGCTTGTCCATAAAAGGGTAAGTTATGCAAGAAATCGACAAATGTCTGTTTCAATACTTCAAAATCGCCGCCATACGTTTCCATATGATCCGCTTCGATGTTGGTGACAATACTGACCATAGGCTGTAAATGTAAGAACGAAGCGTCGCTCTCATCCGCTTCAGCGATTAAAATGCGGCTTGAACCTAGCCGAGCATTAGTGCCTGCACTTTTTACTAAACCGCCATTTACAAATGTTGGATCTAAGCCTGCTTCAGAATAGATCTGAGTCACTAAGGCTGTTGTTGTCGTTTTACCATGAGTTCCGGCAACTGCGATACCATGTCGAAAACGCATCAATTCAGCCAACATTTCTGCACGGCGAACAACTGGAATTCTCAACTCACGAGCAGCAACGAGTTCAGGGTTTTCTTCATTAATTGCAGTTGAAACAACAACCACGCTCGCACTTTCTACGTTACTGGCTTGATGACCAAAAAATACGGTTGCACCTTTGCTAGTCAATCGCTCTGTGACTGGGTTTTCTGAAAGATCAGAACCTGTAATTTGATAACCTTCATTTAACAGTACTTCCGCAATACCACTCATTCCAGCCCCGCCAATCCCTACAAAGTGGATAGACTTAACACGACGCATTTCTGGCACCATGGCACGAATTTGAGCAAGGTTTTGAGTATGTTCAATCGTCATTTTCAATTCTCATTATTCAGTTAAGGCAATAATAGCCTTGGCAACAGTCATGTCAGCATCAAGCTTGGCAGCTTTACGCGCTTGTTTTGCCATTGCAAGTAATTCTGTTCGAGTTAAAGCTTGGATATTGCTGGTTAACTTAGCAACGCTCAGATCAGGTTGCTCTATCATTTCAGCCGCACCACACTCAACTAAATGGTCTGCATTAAGTGCCTGTTGGCGGTCTTTATGCATAAATGGGATAAATACCGCCCCAATACCTGCCGCAGAGACCTCAGAAACCGTCAATGCACCCGAGCGACAAACCAATAAATCGGCCCACGCATAAGCTTGAGCAACATCATCGATAAATTCTACCACCTCAACATTGTCGGTCATCTCTTGAGGGTATGCCTTAAGGACTTCCTCGCGGTTATTTCTTCCAGCTTGGTGGATAACCGTGTAGCCATTACCTAACGCTTTCAGTGCATCAGGCATTGTTCTATTTAAAATTTGAGCACCTTGGCTGCCTCCCATAACTAAAATACGAATGTCACCTTCGCGTGACGTCATTCGAATTTCTGGATCAGGTAACTCAGCCACATCTTGACGAACTGGGTTGCCGACCACTTCTGCGTGTGGAAATGCGCCAGGAAACGCTTGGAATACTTTTTTGGCAATTTTAGAGAGCCATTGATTGGTTAACCCTGCGACAGCATTCTGCTCATGCAAGACAACGGGAATACCCAGCAACCATGCCGCAATGCCACCCGGTCCGCTTACGTATCCACCCATCCCAAGTACGACATCAGGTTGCCAGTTCTTCATATGGCGTCGCGCTTGGATAATGGCATTAATGATCTGGAAAGGCGCTTTAACTAATTTAGCCAAGCCCTGTCCACGTAGACCTTTTACCTTAATAAAATCAATGTCTATGCCATGTTTAGGAACTAACTCAGCTTCCATACGATCCGCCGTGCCTAACCAGCGGATTTCCCAGCCTTGTTGCTGAAGCTTTTTGGCAACAGCAAGGCCAGGGAAAACATGCCCACCGGTGCCACCAGCCATAACTAATAAACGTTTATTTTTTTTCATCGTTTTCTGTTCTGCTAAAGTCTTGTTCTGCTGAATCTGCTAAAGGCGTGCTTTTTTTCTGCACCCTACATTCGTGATCTATTCTCAAGAGTATGGATACCGCCGTCGACATAACAATCAAGCTCGACCCACCATAACTGATTAGTGGCAAGGTTAAGCCTTTGGTCGGAACAATACCCGCAGCGGCCCCTACATTAACCAATGTTTGGAAGGCAAACCAGATCCCGATACCAAATGCGAGATAGCCACCAAATTGTTGCTTGCTTTCGAACGCTCGCTTACCAATAAAGACCGCTTTTAACACCAGGCTAAAGATAAGGATTAACACTAAAGTTACGCCAATAAAGCCTAACTCTTCCGCCAACACGGCAAATACAAAGTCGGTATGAGCCTCTGGTAAGTACTCCAATTTTTGGATGGAATTACCTAACCCTTGACCAAACCACTCTCCTCGACCAAAAGCCATCAATGACTGAGTCAACTGATAACCGCTACCAAATGGGTCTTCCCACGGGTCCAAAAATGATGTCACTCGTCGAATTCGATAAGGCTCTAAGGCTATCAGTCCAATGACCGCGATGATCCCTACCACCACGAGTCCAATAAATTGAGTGAGCTTAGCGCCGGCAATGAACAACATTCCAAATAGGGTGACCAGCATAACGACTACAGTACCCAAGTCTGGCTGCCCAAGTAGAAGCGCGGCTAATAATCCGAAAACAAGAATCGGCTTCATAAATCCGCCAAAAAAGGTTTCCCTTACTTCTGCCTGTTTACGAACCAAATATCCCGCCATAAAAATAAACAGCGAGAGTTTCGCGACCTCTGCAGGCTGTAAATTGAACAGACCTAGAGGGATCCAGCGTGAGGCTCCGTTCACGGATTTTCCCGCCACTAATACCACGACCAGTAAAAAGAACGAGAGTGCTAACAAATAGGAGCTGTACTGCATCCAACGTTTCAATGGAATCTGCAGTATCACACTTGATGTTATGAGCGCTAAACCGAGGAAAACAGCATGACGAAACATAAAGTGAAAGGGTTGATCCGTCAGTCGTGAGCTAATAGGGAATGAAGCCGATGTCACCATCACTAACCCCGTAAGCATTAGACCAAGAGCAATCCAAACCAATTGACGATCAAACAGCGCATCGGGGGTTGGCGTCATGAACCAATCTTGCCACTTATCTTTACACTGCTTCACACTGATCAAGTTCATCGCCTTACTACTGACTAAGCGTATTGTTGAGCAAGAGCAGTGAAGACATCACCTCTCGCCATGAAGTTTTTAAACTGATCGAAGCTAGCACAAGCAGGCGATAACATCACCATGTCTCCTTCAACCAACTGATCTTCAATCGATCTAATGATATCGTGCATTGAATCATATTTTTTTGCGGATGTGTGAAGGGGCATAAATTCATCGGCATCTTCACCAAAACAACATAATTGAACCGGTAATGTTTTCAACACTGGAGACAACTCAGAGAAATCAGCGCCTTTACCCACTCCGCCCACCAGCAAATACAGCGTCCCTTGGCAATCCAAACCAGAAAGCGCAGCTAATGTACTCGCAACATTGGTCGCTTTAGAGTCGTTGACCCACTTAATTCCACGATGATTGGCCACCACTTGGCAACGATGAGTGAGACCGTTGTATGCCTTCAATGCTGGTAACGTGCTGAATAGGTCGATGCCAACCTGTTTCAATAAGGCTAAAGCCACCAAAGCATTGGCTACATTATGTCGCCCAACAAGAGTAAGCTCATCAACCGCAAGCAGTGCTTGTCCGTTGTCTGCCAAATACTCTTTTCCATCTTTAACCATCAAGCCGAAATCTTGATCATCAAAACCAAATGATTTGATGTTCCCAGTAAAATGATCGGCGGTGGTTTGAACGTCTTCACGATTAATAATCGCGGTTTCAGCGTTATTGAAAATGCGCAATTTGGCTTGACGATACGACCCCATGCCATCATAGCGATCCATATGATCTTCAGATAAATTGAGGAAGGCTGCCGCGGTAAGTTTTAGACTACTGGTTGTCTCTAATTGAAAGCTCGATAACTCTAAGACATACAAATCGGCATCTTGATTTAGCAAGTCGAGAGCAGGCACGCCGATATTCCCACCAACGCCCACATTTAAGCCTGAAGCACTTGCCATAACACCCGTCAAATCCGTTACTGTGCTTTTACCATTTGAGCCTGTGATCGCAATAACCGGCTTTTTCACCGCCCATGCAAACAGCTCAATATCACCAATAACAGGTATACCTTGCTGTAATACAGATTGAATTTCTGGTGTTGCGAGTGCAATACCTGGGTTTGCAACAACGAGGTCGGCTTCTGCTAACCAAGCGGTATTCCAACTGCCAGAGTGAAGTTCAACGTCTTGAGGGAGTTGCTCTTTACTTGGCGGACTCATACGAGTGTCAATCACTCGAAGCGACAATTGCGGCTGCGTTTTCTTCAGATGTTGAACCACTGAAAGCCCGGTAATGCCGAGCCCTACAACCACCACATTATGAATACCTTGCCAATGAGCCATGTCGATACCACTTCTACCAATAAGAAAACGAGAAGCAATCGACTTGATTGCTTCTCATATAATTAACGTACTTTTAATGTCGCTAAACCAATAAGCACCAGCACCATTGAAATGATCCAGAAACGCACAATAACGCGCGGCTCTGGCCAACCTTTAAGCTCGTAATGATGGTGAATTGGAGCCATGCGGAAAATACGCTGACCACGCAATTTATAAGAACCGACTTGAAGGATCACCGACAGCGTTTCCATTACAAAGACGCCGCCCATGATCACGAGAACTAACTCTTGGCGAACCAATACTGCAATTGTGCCTAACGCACCACCCAAAGCAAGCGAGCCCACATCACCCATGAATACTTGAGCTGGATAAGTGTTAAACCATAAGAAGCCTAAACCAGCGCCAACCATTGCCGTACATACGATAACAAGCTCTGATGTATATGGAATATATGGGATATGCAGATACTCGGCGAAGTTAACATTGCCTGTCGCCCACGCAATAAAGGCAAAACCCGCTGCAACTAAAACCGTAGGCATGATCGCTAGGCCATCTAGCCCATCAGTCAGGTTCACCGCATTACTGGTTCCGACAATCACAAAGTAAGTCAGTACGATATACAGCAGGCCAAGTTGCGGCATCACATCTTTAAAGAATGGGACAACCAATTGTGTCGCTGCCGTATCGTGACCGTGAGCATAAAGCGCAAACGCCACGACGAGTGCTATCGCTGACTGCCAAAAATACTTCCAACGAGCCACTAAGCCATCGGTATTTTTACGCACGACTTTACGGTAATCATCGACAAACCCAACGGCGCCATAACCCAGTAACACCGCCAAGACGGCCCACACATATGGGTTAGAAAGATCAGCCCAAAGAAGAACCGTAATCACAATAGCAGCTAAGATCATCACGCCCCCCATTGTTGGGGTTCCGCGTTTACTAAAATGAGATTCTGGACCATCGTGACGAACCACTTGACCAATTTGCATCATTTGTAAACGTTTGATCAGCCTTGGTCCCATCCACAAAGATAAACTAAGGGCGGTGATAACGCTGACAATCGCTCGAAATGAGAGATATTCAAACAAGCGAAAAAATGAAAAATATGGCTGTAGTAACTCAGCTAGCCAAATGATCATGAAAAGTTCTCCTTAAGTCCAGCAACAACTTGGCTCATACCCGCGCTATTCGCACCTTTAACTAAGAGAGTATGAGTTGAATCCTGATGTTCGCTGAGATACTGCTTAATATATGTGATCATGCTGACATGATTATCAAAATGAAGGCCATGACACACCTGACTGATAACCTTTGTATCCTCACCATAAGTGAGTACATGTTCGAATTCAAATGGGGCAGCATATTCACCGACTTGGTGGTGAAGTGCAAGGCTTTCATCGCCTAATTCCGCCATATTGCCCAAAACGAGCCAGCGTTCACCACTGAAACTTCCCAGTAATTCAACCGCGGCTTTCATCGCAGGCACACTCGCATTGTAGCTATCATCAATCAGACGAATACTCTTCGATAGTGATTCGGCTTCAACACGGCCTTTTACTTTCAATAAATTGGCGAGTCCTGATTGGATCTCTTCAAGGTTAGCGCCAAGCTCTACGCTCAAACAAGCCGCAGCCAATGCATTAGAAACATTGTGAGATCCAATAATTCCGAGCTGAATGGCAGCATGTCCTAACGGAGAGTGAAGAGTAAAACTCGCTTCTCCATTATCATTTAAGTTGATATCCGTTGCGTAAAAATCCGCTTGGTCATTGTTTACTGAGAAAGTCACGACCTGTTTATTTGCGAGTACCTCATCCCAGATTTCGCCACCATTGCTGTCTAAATTTACAATCGCGGTTTGCGAAGCATTTAGGCCTTGATAAATTTCACCTTTGGCCTGCTTAACACCATCAAGTGAACCGAATCCTTCGAGATGCGCCTCAGCCACATTGTTCACCAATGCGACATCAGGGTTAACTAAAGCGGTGGTATATTCAATTTCACCAATGTGGTTAGCACCCAGTTCAATCACAGCGTAATCATCGGTTTTTTGTGCGCGTAGCAAGGTGAGAGGAACACCAATATCATTATTGAAGTTTCCCGCCGTGAAAAGAACATTGCCCTTAGGCATTAAAATGCTCGCAACCATCTCTTTCACGGTGGTTTTACCGCAACTTCCTGTAATGGCAACCGTCGGCGTTTTGCTTTGTTGATGGATCCAAGCCCCAAGTAGACCCAGCGCCAATTTTGTATCTTTCACTACAATTTGAGCGGGAGCGGCAACTGCGGGATCATCAATAATGATTTCACGCTCGACTAAAAGGGCCTTAGCCCCTGATTTAACCGCTGACTGACAAAAATCGTGCGCATCAAATCGTTCACCAACTAATGCAACAAACAGAGCATTTTGTTCAATGTTTCGTGTATCCGTCGATACTGAAGAGATGGTGATATCACTTCCGACTAGAGTTGCGTCTAGCGATTGATCGTTGAACTCGGCGACAAGCTGGTTTAAAGAGAATGAAATCATAACGCTAATCCTAAAAGAGACTGAGCGGTCTCACGATCTGAATAATGAACCGTATCATGGGCTAGCACTTGGTAATCCTCGTGGCCTTTACCCGCGAGCAGAATGATGTCGTTCTCTCCTGCGTGAGTAAAGGCATACTCAGCGGCTTTGAATCGATCATGTTCCACTATCGCCAGATCCGGTTTTTCTAATCCGCCCAACATATCTTGTACTATTAACCCAGGGTCTTCACTGCGTGGATTATCATCGGTTAATATCGCTTTATCTGCGAGCTTCTCAGCAATAGCAGCCATCATTGGGCGCTTACCTGTATCACGATCGCCTCCGCAACCAAAAATAGCCCACAACTGACCATTACAATGTACACGCAGTGCCGATAACGCTTTCTCTAAAGCATCAGGAGTATGAGCATAATCCACAACTAACTTTGCGCGGTTTTGAGTTTGAAATAACTCCATACGACCAAGTACAGGTTTTAGATCCGCAGCAGTTTGTAATAGGTGCTGCTTATCAAAGCCCAATGACAGTAATGTCGCCAGCGCTAGCATCACGTTGCAAGCATTGAATTCTCCAATCAATGGCGCATGCAAACGCCCTTCACCCCAATGCCCATCAAAGTCGATCGTAATGCCTGACTCCGCGTATTCAATGTGCGTCGCCCAAATAGAAGGGCGCGATGAACAAGGTGATTTTAATGACACTGCAATCGCATTTGGCACCGATTCGATCCATTCAGCACCAACACTATCATCGACATTGATAATGGCGTTCTGACACTGATGATGAGTAAAGAGGCTTAACTTAGCCTTCGCGTACTCTTGCATGGTGCCATGGTAATCCAGATGATCACGGCTGAGATTAGTAAAGACCCCAGCCGAAAAACCTAATGCTTTCACTCGACCTTGAACTAACCCATGAGAGGATATTTCTAGAGACGTATATTTCGCCCCCTGCGCAGCAAGTTGACTTAAGGTATGCTGGATCTCAATGGCATTTCCGGTGGTATTCGCGGCAGGCTGCAAATCATCAAGGAAGCCATTCCCCGTTGTTCCCATCACCGCAGATTTAACACTTAAAAGCTCAAGCCACTGGGAAATTAACTGAGTAATGGTCGTTTTACCATTCGTCCCCGTCACACCAATCAATGATGATGTTGACGCGTTATATAAGCGGCCAGCCAACTGAGAGAGATGAGCATTAAGTGAATCAATATAGACAACCATCACCTCTGATTGAGTCTCAATGCTAGCGTGAGGATGTTGTTCATCGGCTTGGGCAAGCACAAGATTAGCACCTTGAGCGATCGCTTTTTCTATATATTGACGCCCATCAACGGCGTGACCGATGATCGCAACAAACGTATCTCCCGATTGCACTTTACGGCTGTCTAACTCTAAGTGCGTTACGATAACCTCATTAGCGGTGGTTTTGCTGACATCAACCCAAGGTGAAATCAGTGAAGTCAAACTCATGCTATAGCTCATAACCATTTCCATATATCGATGTTGTGTAAAACCAGTCACACTATGACTAGTTTTGAAATTGATTCTCATCCGGAGCTACATTTAAAATCTGTAGCGCGCTTTTCATTATTTCTGAAAATATCGGAGCAGCGACGGAACCACCATAATATTGATCACCCTGGGGTTCATTCACCATAACCACCAGCGAAACTCTTGGATTACTGACAGGAGCCACGCCTGCAGTGTAAGCAAAGTATTCATCACCATAACCGCCTGAAATTGCTTTACGTGATGTCCCTGTTTTTGCAGCTACTCGATAACCCGGTACTGCTGCTTTGGTCGCTGTGCCTCCGGGCTGGGTCACCCCTTCGAGCATCTCTAAAACCCGTTTTGCGTTTTCACGATCCGCGACTTGGTGTACTAAATCTTGCTGGTTACTATCAATAATGTGGATCGGTTGGTACTCACCGTAATTTCCTAGCGTAGCGTAAGCATGCGCTAACTGAATCGGAGTAATAGACAAACCGTAACCGAACGCAAGGGTGGCGATTTCAAACTTAGACCAACGACGACGGCTTGGAAAAATACCCGACGTTTCACCCACAAGGTTTAAACCCGACTCTTCTCCTAAACCGACAGAAGCATACATGCCTAACAAAGCTTCAAGAGGCATATCCAGTGCCAGCTTCGTCACACCAATGTTACTGGATTTTTTAAGTATCGTAGCAAGATCGGCTTTGCCCACTTTGGACGTATCTCTGACTCGGCTACCACCAATGCGCATGATCCCTTCGCCCGTATCAATAACGGTATTCATGTCTGCGGTGCCATTTTCTAATGCCGCTAACACAACAAAAGGTTTGACCGTGGATCCAGGTTCAAAAGCATCGGTGATCACTCGGTTACGCATTTTGTAGCTTTGTAAATTCGAACGATTATTCGGGTTGTATGACGGCGCATTCACCATCGCCAGTACCGCGCCGGTTTTAACATCTAATAAGATGGCCGAAGCAGAAGTGGCACGGTAATCCGCAACTCCCTGCTTGACCGCTCGGTAAGCAATCGCTTGAAGGCGCTGATCAATGGTCAGTTGCAGTGGTTTACCCTCTTCTCGCTCTTCAAGTGCGATATTCTCAACCACTCGACCATAGCGATCTTTCCGGATTGTTCTCTTACCCGCTTCTCCAGTTAACCATTTATCATAACTGCGCTCGACACCTTCGAGTCCATGCCCATCAATTCCGGTTACACCAATTAGGTGAGCACTCACTTCACCAGCTGGGTAATAACGGCGGGATTCCGCTTTCAGCCCAATACCAGGAATCTTTAGCTCACGAATATACTTCGCCATCGCAGGACTAACTTGGCGTTGCAGGTAAATGAAACGGCGTGATTTATTAGAGGCGACTTTATTGAGTAAACCTTGGCGGTCTAAGCCGAGTACATCAGCAAGAGCAAACCAACGATCTTTATTCGCTAACCCGTCTTCTTTATAAATAGTAACAGGATCAGCCCATACCGCTTCGACAGGTACACTTACCGCTAAAGGTTCACCGTTGCGATCCGAAATGATCCCACGAGCGGAAGGCAAGGCTTTTACACGTACAGAACGAAGATCGCCTTGACGAATAAGATTGTCAGGTTCAACCACTTGGATGAAAGCAAGACGACCTATCAATGCAGAAAAGATAAGGAATATAAACGCGAGAACAATATTAAAACGCCAACGAATAAGGATCGGCGAGTCCTCAGGCTTGGTTTTTGCGCTTGCTTTGGATTTGGTAGGTGCTGATGGTTTTTTAGGAGATATCATTGGAGAGAAATGACCACTTCCTTATCCGCATCTGGCCGCTTCATCAGCAACTCAGACTTAGCCATTCTTTGAACTCGGCTATGCTCAGCAAGGGCATTTTCTTCAAGCATGAGGTTTCGCCATTCATTGTCTAAATGCTCACGTTCAACAAGCGCTTGATCTTTGGCTGAAATAGCTTGGCGTGAAGTATGAGTCGCAAACACCACGCCCATCGCACTGGCAAAAATTAGCATCAACAACAGCAAAGGGACTCGACCTACGGTAAATAGGTCAAGAACGATAATTTTGGCCAAGTTAGGAGATGTTTGCTTCATAACACTGTGATATCGGAATCAGGTTACAGCTTTTCAGCAAGACGAAGCACTGAACTACGTGAACGAGTATTCCCATCCACTTCATCCGCTGATGGTTTGATCGCTTTGCCTACCGGTTTTAAATCTGGGCTTCCAAGGGCTTTGATTTGTGCTTCTGTCATTGGAATGCCATGAGGTACTTGTGGCCCTTTACTCTCTTTACGAATAAAGCGTTTCACCATACGATCTTCAAGAGAGTGGAAACTGATTACTGATAGACGGCCTTCAGGAGCAAGAATGCTCGCTGCGCCTTTTAGTGCAGTATCAATCTCTTCTAATTCACTGTTAATATAGATTCGAAACGCTTGGAAACTACGAGTTGCCGGGTGTTTTTTCTCTTTAAAGTTTTTCGGTGCTGCATCTGAAATCAATTTAGCAAGTTGACCTGTGCGAGTCAGTGGCTCTTTCTCTTCATCATCACGGTGCGCAACAATCGCCTTAGCAATACGGCGAGCATGTTTGTCTTCACCAAACTCACGGATCACCCAAGTAATATCATCAAGATCAGCCTGTGCAATCCATTCTGATACTGGCATTCCAGACGTTGGATCCATGCGCATATCGAGTGGACCATCTTTCATAAAGCTAAATCCGCGCTCGGCATCATCTAACTGTGGAGAAGAGACACCAAGGTCAAGCAAAACGCCATCCACTTTTCCAACTAAGTCGTAACGTTCTGCATATTCTGCCATTCCAGAGAACGGGCCGTGAATAATGGTAAAGCGAGGATCATCAATTTTCTGCGCTTCTGCGATCGCTTGTGGATCGCGGTCGATACTGAATAATCGACCATTCTCACCCAGCTTAGATAAGATTGTACGACTGTGACCACCACGTCCGAAAGTTCCATCGATGTAAGTTCCGTCTGGCTTAATCGCCAAACCATCAATTGACTCGTTTAGTAGTACAGAAATATGTTGGAATGATTCAGTCATAGTCTTCTCATTGAACGGATTAAGCCACTTTTCAGGCGCAGATTTCTTATCAGAAAAAGCTTTAGTGTACTGATTTCACGCTTAAGCGCTACTACTAGTGCCTGATATGTGGTGACATTACGCCAGTTTAAGGCAATAAAAATTTCTTACGTCAATAAAACGCAAAAAACCCATCATTACTAATGAAGTAATGATGGGTCTCGGAATAGGTGGAGTTGACATCATAAGCCGGGTTCTGTACCGCTTGCACGGTGATAGCCATTCGTCTAGGCCAGCAATCGCTCACTGGCTCAAGCAACCTACCCGCTTCCTTACGCGAGCAGCGCAATGTGGAAGCCTATTTGGTCTTGCTCCGGGTGGAGTTTACCTTGCAACGCACTGTTACCAGACGTCCGGTGCGCTCTTACCGCACCCTTTCACCCTTACCTGTGCTTACTTCCCTACTCCGAAGAATAAAAGAAGATTAAGCCATCGGCGGTTTTCTCTCTGCTGCACTTGTCGTGGGCTCGCGCCCCCCAGGCGTTACCTGGCACCCTGCTCTATGGAGCCCGGACTTTCCTCCCCTCCATCAGTCTCCCGAAGGACATCAATGAAGCAGCGACTACCCAGTCAACTCCGCGGCGGATTGTAACGGGTTCAGGTAACAGTTACCAGTACAAATGTGATCTAAGACGCTCAGGAGAACTCAAACGCTCAATTCATAACCACCCTTACTTAGCGTGGCACTCAGATCAATCGGTTATATTCTCCAATCCCCATTTATACAGCGCATTTTTTTTCAGGCTATATATCTCAGCTGTCATCGCTGCGGCCTTTTTCAATGGTAGCTCTTTGGTCAAAATTGTTAATGTGCGAGTGACTTCTGTCGGAATGGTGTCATCTGATGTACTGCGGAAACCATGGATAAGTAGCACCATTTCTCCACGTTTTCGATTATCATCCTCTGCAATCCAATCAATTAATTCACCCAATGGTGCGCCATGGATGGTTTCAAAGGTCTTAGTAATTTCTCTTGCGAGAACGACTTCACGCTCTGGGCCTAAAACCGCAAGCATATCCTGCAGTGAATCCGTGATACGATGTGGAGATTCGTAGAAAATACAAGTGCGCTCAGCTTCTGCAATTTCTAAAAATTTATCGCGACGTCCTTTGCTCTTCGCGGGTAAAAAGCCTTCGAAACTGAAGCGATCAGATGGTAGACCTGAAGCACTCAACGCGGTGATCACTGCACAAGCGCCGGGTAAGGGCACAACTTTAACACCCGCTTGACGACATTTTGTTACCAAGTGATAACCTGGATCACTGATTAAAGGGGTTCCCGCATCGGAAACTAATGCGATAGACTGTCCTTCAAGCAACTTATTGACGAGTAATTGAGCTTTTTGCTGCTCATTGTGATCATGTAAAGCAAACGTTCGAGTTGGAATATTGAAGTGTGCAAGTAGCTTACCTGTGTGGCGAGTATCTTCCGCAGCAATGATATCAACACTCGATAGCACCTCGATGGCGCGTTGGGTTATATCACCCAAGTTACCAATTGGGGTGGGTACAATATAGAGAGTTGGGATCTCAGCTGGCAAGGTTTTGTTATCTGTCATTTGTTTACCATCACTTCAACGATTAATATAGAGACAATTTTACACGGAATTATAAAGAACTCATGGCAATGATGAACCATAAGAGAATTAGTGTACCACGCTTACTGACGCCAATTGCATTAGCAATTACATTAGCAGCTTGTTCTTCTAAGCCTGCTGCTCCGACTTACGTGGATATTACCTTAGATCCGACGCAATCGGCACAATCTTACATTATGCAAGCAGATAGCACTCAAGGCAGCTTGCAAAATGATTGGCTCATCATGGGGTTGAAAGCCGCCATTCGAGCTCAAAATAGTGAGCAGGCATCGCACTTAGTAAAGCGCCTTGCCAAACAGAACCTTTCTCAAGTTCAGCAAGCGGAATGGCAACTGTCTCGTTCCACCCTTCTTAATAACAACGCTCAGCCAACTCAAGCCTATGCGCTGCTGAACTTTCAAGAGTGGTGGCAACTGCCTGATGAGCAGTGGAAAGATTATCACCAATTAAGAGCAGAGCTATTAGAAGCGATGGCTCAATACTTTGAAGCAAGCCGTGAATTAGTGTTGGCTTCTGAACTTATGCCACAAGAGCAGCAAGCGGCGATTGCAGATCAAGTTTGGCGTAATCTCAACCAGTACTCGCAATATGAGATCACATCGCTCATTGCTGAGCCAAATGAGTTCGTATTAGATGGCTGGCTACAACTTGCTATCTACATGAAAACACTCAATGAAAATATTCCTCAGCTTAAAAACACTCTGGAACACTGGTTAGCCGAAAATAGCGATCACCCTTCAGCGATCTACACTCCGCAAGCTATTCAAGAAGTTTTAGAGTTAGAGATCGTGCAACCCGTTAGCACCGCACTGCTATTGCCATTGTCAGGCAAATACGCGAAACAAGCTCAACTGGTTCGTGATGGATTTATCATGGCGATGATGGAAGATTCGAATCGAGATCCTAATGCGACACTGACCGTTCTTGATACCAATACTCAAACAGCTCAAGAGATCAAAGCGACTCTCGTCAATAACAACGTCGACTTTATCGTTGGTCCGCTGATTAAAAGTAATATCGAACGATTGCAGGAAGCGCAATCACACGTCGACAAACCGATCCCTGCTTTAGCGTTAAATATTCCTTCACAAATTGAGAATGGAACTGACATTTGCTACCTAACCTTGTCACCAGAACAAGAGGTTGCTCAAGCGGCTAAACACCTATTTACTCAAGGCTATCAATATCCATTAATTCTAGCGCCTAAAGGTAAGCTAGGAGATCGAGTGCTCAATGCATTCGAGACCGAGTGGAAAAAATATAGCAAAAACAAAGTTGCAGTAAGTTTTTTCGGTGATAAGCGCCAACTACAACGAAATATCAACTCGGTTTTCGGTCTGCAAGAGAGCCAGCAACGCATCGCTCAGATGGATACTTTGTTGAACTTAGATATGGAGACTCAAGCCCGAAGTCGTCGTGATATCGACTCTGTTTATATTGTGGCAAAGGGTTCAGAGCTAACCTTGATTAAACCTTTTATTGAAGTTGCGGTTAACCCTGACACAAAACAGCCTAAGCTATTTTCTAACTCAAGCAGTCACAGCGGCAAAAAGCAGTATGAAGATCTTACTGGCGTGATTTATAGTGATATTCCAATGCTAATCAGTGATGACAGCAAACTTGAAGCTCAATTAGACACATTATGGCCTAAACATTTGAACCCTGAAAAACGTCTTCAAGCCCTTGGAATGGACGCGTATCAATTGATGGGGGAACTCCCACAAATGAAAGTGGTCGATAACTACAGCATTCAAGGTAAGACAGGCGTTCTGAGTATTAACGAGCAATGTGTTGTGCAAAGCGAAATTAGCTGGGCAGAACATGGGGCTCTTTAGCCGCCGTCAGATAGGAAACCAATATGAAGCTCTGGCAAAAAAGCATTTATGCAGCCAGGGCTTAACTTTTGTCGAACAAAATTTCACAGCGAAATGTGGCGAAATCGATCTTATAATGCGAGATCAGCAAACGATCATATTTGTCGAAGTAAAGTTTCGTAAAAACACTCACTATGGTCATGCGGCTGAAATGGTGACACAAAAAAAAATGCACAAGCTGATAAAAACAGCACATTTATGGTTGCTACAACAGAACCTTTCAGTTCATTCAACTAACTTTCGTTTTGATGTTGTTGCTATTGAAAATAATAGCCACAATATTGATTGGATAAAAAACGCTATTACCCAAGGATAATCGATGCTAGACAGCATTAAAGAAAGCTTTACAGAAAGTATTCAAATTCAAATTGCAGCAGCAGAAGCGCTACCCGATGCCATTACTCACGCAGCACAAGCGATGGTCGCAAGTCTGCTCAATGGTAACAAAGTGCTTTGCTGTGGTAACGGTGGTTCAGCCTCAAACGCACAACAGTTCGTTTCATGCCTACTGAATCGCTTTGAAACAGAGCGTCCAAGCCTACCTGCGATGGCGCTTACAGCTGACACAACCACGCTTACCGCTGTCGCTAATGACTACCACTATGAAGAAATTTTCTCGAAGCAAGTGAGAGCTTTTGGGCAACCGGGTGATTTGCTACTCGCTATTTCAACTAGCGGTAACAGCAAAAATATCATCAAAGCAATGGAAGCGGCTGTAACTAGAGATATGACTATCATTGCTTTTACAGGCAAAGATGGGGGCGAAATGGCCGGCCTACTTGGCGAACACGATGTTGAAATCAGAATACCATCTCATCGTACCGCTCGAATTCACGAAGTTCATATGGTCACATTGCATTGCTTATGCGATCTTGTCGATCAAGTTCTTTTTCCCGCTCATGAAGAGTAGAGAGAAAAATCATGCGCTTACTAAAAACATTTAGCCTCATCCTGATCGCCTTCAACTTAACAGGCTGTGCGGGATTATTCATTGCAGGAGCCGCCACAACTGCAAATTTAGTGACCGACACACGAAGCACCCAAGAGATTTGGCAAGATAATAATCTTGAATTTGAAATCGCAGCAATTGGCAATAAAGCGCCATTTAAAGGGCAAGTTCGTATCACCGCAAGTTCATATCACGGTACTGTTGTTTTAATGGGGCAAGCAAGCACTGCAGAGTACCTAAATAACTTTGAAAATAAGGCTCGAGCTATCGATGGCGTGAACGTTATCCATAACCAAGTCAGAGTGAAAACGCCATTAAGCGTCACCGAAATGAGTACGGACAGCTGGATCACCACTAAAGTTAAATCTGCTCTGTTAACCGATTCAGAACTCAATGGGGTCAAAATAAAAGTCATTACTGAAGATAAAGAGGTATTCTTGTTAGGTTACGTCTCTCACCAACAAGCTGATATTGCGACAAAAATCGCACGTAACATTTCTGGCGTCAAACAAGTTATTAGAGCTTTTCAGTACGCAGAAGACACGGCATCCACCGCAGACTAATGCTGATAGAATAATACTGACAGAATAATGATTCATCAGTGTTTTTCAGACACAAAAAAAGCAGCTTATCGCTGCTTTTTTATATCCAGGTAAATACTCTCACCTGAATTTACTTAATGACTCTTAAGCTTGGCTTGCCTTTTGGTCTTGGTGGCTCTGAATCAGGTTCAGGTGCTTCACCTTCTTCGATTTCAGAACTTGCGACACTTAGTGTTGGAGCCTCATCATTTTCAAAAGGTGACTCTTCGATCCCTTCTTCCAATGCCTCCATGTACGCTTCTTCTGGTTCAAACATCGTTCCTGCTCCATTTTCACGAGCATAAATAGCTTGAACAGCATACAAAGGTACAATCACTACGTGTGGGCGACCACTAAAACGAGCATTAAAGGTGATAGCGTCATCACCTAGCTCTAACTGCCCCACCGCGCGAGGCGCAATATTCAAAATGATCTGACCATCTTGAATAAACTCTTCTGGAACACGAACCCCAGGAAGAGTGGCTTCAACCACAACATGCGGTGTTAATTCATTATCAACCAGCCAGTCATAAAATGCTCGAAGCATATAAGGACGACGTGGTGTCATTTTTGCGATATCCATGAACTCGACCGTTAGTGAGTTAAACGCATCTCACGTTCAGCTTCAGTTAAAGATGCTAAGAATGAATCACGTTCAAATACGCGGTTCATGTAAATCTTAAGTTCTTTAGAACCAGGACCAATAAGTTCAATACCTAGTTCAGGCAAACGCCATAATAGAGGAGCTAGGTAGCAATCGATCAAGCTAAATTCTTCACTCATGAAGTACGCATATTCAGCGAAAACAGGACCAAGAGTTAGAAGGTCATTACGAAGCTTAACGCGTGCCGCTTCAGACTCTTCAGCATTGCCTTTTACGATTTTTTCAGCAACTGAGTACCAGTTACGTTCAATTCGGTACATCATTAGACGGCTATTGCCGCGAGCTACTGGATATACAGGCATCAATGGTGGATGAGGGAAACGCTCATCTAGATATTCCATGATGATCTTTGAATCGTATAACGCTAGTTCGCGATCAACCAGAGTCGGTACTGATTTGTAAGGGTTAAGTTCAATTAACTCTGCTGGTAAATTTGCTTCATCAACAAGTTCAACTTCAACACTTACGCCTTTTTCAGCTAGAACAATACGAACCTGATGGCTATACATATCAGATGCACTTGAGAATAGAGTCATCACAGAACGTTTATTGGCAGCTACAGCCATGGAGCCTCCGGCAGTTACAGATAAAAAAACAATGGAGGCTAAGCCTCCATTGCACATTTAATAATTAGCACGAAATGATAGCACAATTAGTGCACATCACGCCAATACTCTTTCTTCAGTAATACCACTACGATAGTGAACAATACTAAGAAAGCCATTACCCACCAACCTAACGCATGACGCTCTAATTGAACAGGGTCACCCGAGTACTCAAGGAAGTTCACTAAATCACGAACCGCATTGTCATACTCGCCTGAACTTAGTTCACCAGTACCGTCTGTCTCGATATCGACAATAACCTGAACTTCTTCACCATCAACCATATGCGTTTCAAACACGGCACTTGGGATACCTTGAAGCTCTTCAAGAACGTGTGGCATACCAACGCTTGGGAATACAGTGTTATTCACGCCAAATGGACGCGAAGGATCTGCATAAAAAGAGCGTAGATAAGTGTATAGCCAATCCGTACCACGAACACGAGCCACCAGTGTCAAGTCTGGTGGCGGAGCACCGAACCAGTTAGCGGCCTGTTTTGGTGGCATTGAATTAACCATCAAGCTACCGATTTTTGTCTCAGGGTCAAAAATCAGATTCTCTTTCATTAAATCAGCAGGAATGCCCAAGTCCGTCGCAACACGTTCATAGCGTTGGTATTGAGTTGAGTGACAACCAAGACAGTAGTTAGCAAAAAGCTTCGCACCATTTTGTAGTGATGCTTTATCACTCATATCATTATTCGCACTATCTAAGTGAACACCTGCACCAGCAGCTAATGCTAAAGATGGCAGCATTGCAAATAGTATTACAATCCATTTTTTCATTTGAATTTCACCCTCTTTGGTAATGGTTTCGTCGCTTCATTTTTGCTGTAAACGAAAAGCAGAACGAAGAACATGAAATAACCTAAGCTAAATATTTGAGCCAGTAGTGTATATGTCGGCGTTGCAGGCAGTGCACCTAAAATACCCAGCGCAATAAAGCTGATGGTGAATTGAATAATGTTAATTAGATGCAGTTTGCTACGGTAACGGTATGAACGTACTTTACAACGATCAAGCCATGGTAGTAGGAATAGCACAACAATCGATGCGCCCATTGCAATAACACCAATGAGTTTATCTGGAACCGCACGCAAAATTGCGTAGAACGGCGTGAAGTACCACACAGGAGCAATGTGTTCAGGAGTCTTCAGCGGGTTTGCAGCTTCAAAGTTTGGTCCTTCTAGGAAGTAACCGCCCATTTCAGGGTTGAAGAACAGAACGTAACAGAAGAAGAACAAGAACCCAGCAATGCCGACCATATCTTTAACCGTTCCATAAGGATGGAATGGAATAGAGTCGATAATGTCGTACTTCTTAGTGTAGTTTTCGTGGAACTTGAATTGCGTTTTGTAATCGTCGCCCATACTACCTTTAGGAAGTTTGGTTTCAATTCCGTCTGGGTTGTTTGAACCCACCTCATGCAGCGCAAGGATATGCAATACAATAAGTAGCAACAGAACGATTGGCAGCGCAATTACATGCAAGGCGAAGAAACGGTTTAGTGTCGCACCAGAGATAATGTAGTCACCACGGATCCAAAGCGTTAAATCGTCGCCAATCACTGGAATTGCACCAAATAGCGAAATAATAACTTGAGCTCCCCAGTAAGACATTTGTCCCCATGGCAATAGGTAACCCATGAAAGCTTCAGCCATCAGCACTAAGAAGATCAACATACCAAATAGCCACAAGAGTTCACGAGGCTTCTGGTATGAACCATAGATAAGACCACGGAACATGTGTAGATAAATCACAACAAAGAATGCTGAGGCTCCGGTGGAGTGCATATAACGCAACAACCAACCATACTCAACATCACGCATGATATATTCAACCGATGCAAACGCGCCTTCACCAGATGGTACGTAGTTCATTGTTAGCCATACACCAGTTAAGATTTGGTTAACCAAAACAAGCATTGCTAATGAACCAAAAAAGTACCAAAAGTTGAACGTTTTTGGCATTGGATATTCTGATAGATGCTTTTTATAAGCATCCATCATTGGTAATCGTTTTTCGACCCAATCAAGTAGTCCTTGCATTACGCATCTCCCTCATCAATACCGATCATGATCGTCGTATCACTTAAATACATATGCTTAGGCACAACGAGGTTCAACGGTGCTGGTACTCCTTGGAAAACTCGGCCAGCCATATCAAACTTAGAACCATGGCATGGACAGAAGAATCCAGATTTGACACCTTGAACTTGTTCCGCAAAAGAATCAGGTAAATAAGTAGGCGAACAACCTAGGTGTGTACAAAAGCCAACGGCAATGAAAAACTCTGGCTTAATTGAGCGGTAAGCATTTTGAGCATATTCAGGCTGTTGTTCTTCCGTTGATGAAGGGTCTCGTAACTGTTCATTAATTGAATCAAGGTTTTTTAACACTGATTCTGCGCGGCGAACCACCCAGACAGGCTTACCTTGCCATTCAACACGAACCATCTGACCTGCTTCAAGTTTACTAACATCAACTTCCACCGGAGCACCTGCCGCTTTCGCTTTAGCACTCGGATTCCATGATTTAATAAAAGGAACGGCTACCGCTGCAGCTCCCAAACCACCAACAACTGCTGTTGTTGCGGTTAAGAAACGTCTACGACCGTTATTTAAAGGCGCGTTGCTCATCCAAACATTCTCCCATTTGCTCCTTTTGGATTATTATTATTCCGCTTACAGAGCATGGCTAACAAAAGTATAAATTTAGTTCTATTTATTAATGCGAAATGATAAATAAAACCCTACTTTTTGACAAGATAAAGCTACCTTTTTGTAACAATCGTAAGGTAAATCGCCTATGAGGTCACAAAAGAGGCAAAATTCTAAGAATAAGAAATGAAGTTGAACGGGGAAAAGGATTTAGCAGATGCTTAAACGACAAAAAGCTCGGCATATAGCCGAGCTTCGAACCACAATTCCAGTAATAAAACTGGAGCGTGAACTTTTCTGTAAAAGAAAAATTAACGCTTAGAGAATTGAGGTTTACGACGTGCTTTACGTAGACCAACTTTCTTACGTTCAACGCAACGAGCGTCACGCGTAACATAGCCAGCTGCACGTAGAGCAGGACGTAGAGTTTCATCGTACTCCATAAGAGCGCGAGTGATACCGTGGCGGATTGCGCCAGCTTGACCAGAAATACCACCACCAGAAACAGTG
This sequence comes from Vibrio genomosp. F6, assembly GCF_005146325.1. Taxonomy (NCBI): domain Bacteria; kingdom Pseudomonadati; phylum Pseudomonadota; class Gammaproteobacteria; order Vibrionales; family Vibrionaceae; genus Vibrio; species Vibrio genomosp. F6. Next base: position 97,111 of record NZ_SYUT01000016.1, read on the forward strand.
ATGTAAAGGTCAAGTTTTTCAGTTAGTTCAACTAGCTCAAGAGGTTGTTTAACAACCATACGAGAAGTTGGACGACCGAAGTAAACATCAAGGCTACGCTTGTTGATTACGATCTCACCGCTGCCCGGTTTGATGAAAACACGAGCTGCTGAGCTTTTGCGACGACCAGTGCCGTAGTATTGATTCTCTGCCATTTTCAAGATCCCCGATTAGATGTCTAATACTGTTGGTTGTTGAGCAGTATGGTTATGCTCAGTACCAGCGTAAACTTTAAGCTTACGGTACATAGCACGGCCTAGAGGGCCACGTGGTAACATACCTTTAACTGCAAGTTCAAGAACCATCTCTGGTTTCTTATCGATCAGCTTTTCAAAAGTGATAGATTTAAGACCACCAGGGAACTCAGAGTGACGGTAATACACTTTACCTTTAGCTTTGTTACCAGTTACAGCAACTTTCTCAGCGTTAACAACGATGATGTAATCACCAGTGTCTACGTGAGGAGTGTATTCAGCTTTATGTTTGCCACGAAGGCGAGATGCAATTTCACTTGCTAGACGGCCAAGAGTTTTACCTTCAGCGTCTACTACATACCAGTCGCGTTTTACAGTTTCTGGTTTAGCAACGAAAGTTTTCATGCTAATAATTACCTATTAAAAAAATTTACACTTAAAGGAACAAAATAAATTTGTCCCCACTGTCTAAGAGTACCCAGTCATCACCCCTTCGAGTGTTGGAGACTCTTGGCTTAGTCAGATTTGACTCATAACTAGAGGCCCGCAGTAACGGTAGGTCGCAGGATTATAGAGAAGAGCGAAGAAAAAATCATCTCTTTTTGAACATAATCACGAATTATTTTCTTCTTATAAGGTAAGCGTGATCGAGTTCTTCTCTTTATCTTACGCTAAATGCTCTTTTGCTAAGTAATCATGACTCTGCATTTCGATTAATCGCGACTGACAACGTTTAAATTCAAACTCCAAAATCCCATGGGTATAAAGCACTTCCATCGACACTTCGGCTGAAATAATGAGTTTCACGTTACGTTCATAGAATTCATCCACTAACGCAATGAATCGCCTTGCTGCATCATCAATCGTTGTGCTCATCTGAAGAACATCCGCAAGAAGCACGGTATGGTAGATTTTCGACAACTCAATGTAATCATTCTGGCTACGAGCCGATTGGCACAGTTGCTCAAAGGTAGCATGCAATACACCATCGCTCGCTTCGATAACATCAATAGTTCTATGATTGATTTCAACTTGCTGTAACTTCGCTTTACCCTCTCCCACAAATTGCTGATAGTAATGGAACAAATTACTATTCGCCTGTTCATCCAAAGGGTAGTGATAGATTTCAGCTTGTTCTAATGTTCTTAAACGGTAATCAACGCCACTATCCACATTTAATGTCTGGCAGTGTGTTTGAATCAACTCAATCGCAGGAAGGAAACGAGCACGCTGTAAACCATTACGATAAAGATCTTCAGGTGGGATGTTAGAGGTTGCGACCAATATAACTTTACGCTCGAACAGTGCTTTTAACAAAGTGCCCAGAATCATTGCATCAGTAATATCTTTCACAAAGAACTCATCAAAACAGATGATTTCAGCCTCTTTTTTAAACGCATCGGCTACCTTATCTAAAGGGTTTTCTACCTCATTTAATGCTTTTAACTCATCATGAACTCGATACATAAATCGATGAAAGTGCACTCTCATTTTCCGCTCAGTAGGCAGAGCATCAAAAAAAGTATCCATTAAGTACGTTTTACCACGCCCAACGCCACCCCAAAAATATAATCCTTGCGGAGGCATTGGCTCAGTCGCCGATTTCCCCAGTAATTTTTTAAACCGACTAGGTTGGATCACTGGTGTATTTAAATACGTCTGAAAGTCATGAAACAACACATCTAAGCTTTCAACGGCTTTCTCTTGAGCGGGATCCCGCAGGAAACCTAATTGCAGAATGTCTTGTTCATATTTTTGTATTGGGGTCATAGGAGCACTACCAGAATAAGGTCGAGGTCAAACAGCTATCACAGCGTACATGTATTTTTCTTTATTGGCTTGAGCACTCATAGTACCATGTGAACGGGACATGTGTAACCAAACGGTAAAATACATGTTAAAAAACAACAATAAGGAGCGACTATGCCTTGGATTTACGCCATTGTTGGCTTGCTAGTTGGTGCAATTTTAGGAATTGTGATTTCTCGACTAACTACCCCTCAATATAAGAAGCAGAAAGTGATGCAGAAAGAACTCGATTCTGCAAAATTTGCTTTAGAACAACAACGTCAGGAACTTGCTGATCACTTTGCGCAATCAGCAGAGATGCTTGATACACTCGGAAAAGATTACACTAAGCTATATCAACATATGGCGAAAACATCTTCTGAGTTACTTCCCAATACTCCTGAGCAAGAGAACCCCTTTGTAAAAACCATCGCTCAGCACTCTGATGAAAAAGAGAACTCACAAGAGCAGCAACCAAAAGATTATGCTCAAGGGGCGACAGGGTTATTTAAAGATGCTGAAAAAGAGATTATTGAAGCACCTGAAGCGGTTACTGCTAAAGCCTCGTAACATTTGAGCGTTGATTAATTCATCGCAACGGTGAACTTTGCAAAGGTTTTTGAGTCATAACTCTCACGAGAATAAAGAGGAGTTATATGATGAAAAAACCTTTGCTTGTATTATCAACACTGACGTTAAGTCTCAGTTCAATCATCACGGCTTTGCCCGTTACCGCAGCCCTACCTCTAGTCGTAGATGGTGTGCAAACCCCTAGCCTTGCTCCTATGCTGGAATCTGTTACCCCTGCGGTTGTTAGTATTGCTGTGGAGGGTAAACAAGTCTCACGCCAGCGTATTCCTGAACAATTCAAATTCTTTTTCGGCCCTGAATTCCCAACAGAGCAGTTAAAAGAGCGCCCTTTTCGAGGGTTAGGCTCTGGTGTCATTATTGACGCGAAACAAGGCCATATTGTCACCAACTATCACGTCATCAACGGTGCTGAGAAAATTCGAGTTAAGCTGTTTGATGGCCGCGAATACGATGCAGAACTGATTGGTGGCGATGAAATGTCCGACGTTGCGTTACTCAAATTAGAGAGCGCAAAAAACCTTACTCAGATAAAAATCTCTGACTCAGACAAACTTCGAGTCGGTGACTTTACTGTCGCGATTGGTAACCCATTTGGCTTAGGTCAAACGGTCACATCCGGAATTGTGTCCGCGTTGGGTCGTAGCGGCTTGAATCTAGAAAATTTCGAAAACTTCATTCAGACCGATGCGGCGATCAATAGCGGAAACTCGGGAGGCGCGTTAATTAACCTTAATGGTGAACTCATCGGCATTAACACCGCCATCTTAGGCCCGAATGGTGGCAATATTGGGATTGGATTTGCCATCCCTTCTAATATGATGAAAAACCTCACAGACCAAATCCTAGAGTTTGGCGAGGTGAAACGTGGCATGCTGGGTGTTCAAGGGGGAGAAATCACATCTGAGCTTGCACAAGCTCTCGGTTATGAATCGAGCAAAGGTGCTTTTGTCAGCCAAGTGCTACCTGATAGTGCTGCAGATAAGGCTGGACTCGTTGCTGGTGATATTATCGTATCGGTAAACGACAAAAAAATAGATACTTTCAGCGAATTGCGAGCAAAAGTAGCCACCCTTGGCGCAGGAAAAACTATTTCACTCGGTATTATTCGAGACGGAGAGCAACGTAGCTTTGATGTCACTCTAGGTGAAGCCGCGAATAACAAAACTCAGGCTGAAACATTGCATCAAGGCCTCAAAGGCGCAGAGCTAACCAATACCAATGAAGGCAGCGCAATATCCGGCGTACTTGTCTCTCAAGTAGTAGAGGGGTCACCAGCAGCAGGTTACCAATTGCAAAAAGATGACATCATCATTGGTGTTAACCGCCAACGAGTTAAAAACATAGCCCAACTAAGAGCTATTTTGGAACAGAAACCGAGTGTGTTAGCTTTAAACATTCAGCGAGGGGACCGAACTATCTACTTAGTCGTTAGATAATTTAAGTCCTCAAATAGATCTCAACTTTTGTAATAAATAGCCAAACGGAAGTGATTTAAATGTCACTTCCGTTTTCTATTTGCACATCCAAAACCTTTCCTACATGCTCACTATCTTGAGGTTTCTTGGGATTAGCTAAAGTGCTATGCTTCTCAAACATATATATCCATTTTATGTTTTAAATTGTGATATTTTGCCGCTTTCAAATGTAAAGCATTCAACCTCTTGAGAAGTCTATGCTGAATTTTTTCTTACGTTCAATAGCTCTTGGCCTAATTGCTGCGGCCATTATTTTAGCTGCAGTGCCATCATTACGCTCAAACATTGTGCCTAAAGATATTGTTCTGCCAGCAACGGACATCAGTACTTTGCAAGTCTCTTTCAACCAAGCGGTTCGCAAGGCAAGCCCTGCCGTTGTCAATATATACAGCCGCCAGTATGTGGAGAATGACCGCAGTAAATTATCAACTCAGGGCTTAGGTTCTGGAGTAATAGTCAGTGAAAAAGGCTACATTATTACCAACTATCATGTAGTCGCAAAAGCGGATCAAATCATTGTCGCACTGCAAGACGGACGAGTCGCTGCTGCCCAATTAGTCGGTAAAGACAGACGAACTGACATTGCTATTTTACGAGTGGAAGGCACCAATCTTCCCGTCATTCCACAAAATCCAAACTACAATGCCAAAGTCGGTGATATTGTTCTCGCCATTGGTAACCCATATAACTTAGGTCAAACGACGACTTTTGGTATTATTTCGGCTACTGGCCGCTCATCGATCAGTGCTGACGGACGACAAGCATTTATTCAAACGGATGCAGCCATCAATGAAGGTAATTCTGGTGGCGCATTAGTCAACACGCAAGGCGAACTCGTCGGGATTAATACCGCCTCATTCCAGCAGGCAACAGAGTTAGAAACATATGGTATTTCATTTGCCATTCCCTTCAAGTTAGCCAATAAAATCATGGAAAAAATCATTGCAGATGGACGAGTGATTCGTGGCTACATTGGTATTGATGGACAAGATATTACCGCAGTGACCTCTCGCCTTCTTGGTAATGATAATGTCGGTGGTATTGTGGTTCTAGGCATGGACCCAAATGGCCCAGCGGCAGATGCTGGGTTTGAAAAGCAAGACATCATATTGAGCATCGATAATCACAAAATTAACGGCCGTCAGAGTGTCATGGATATCGTGACCGATCTTAGACCAGGAACGACTGTAGATGTATTGGTATTAAGAAAAGGTGAGGAAATCACCCTGAAAGTGACCATATCGGAAGATACTAGGCGTTAAAACGACCGCCACCTTTTTCACTGAATATTCGGTAAATATAAAAATCCCAGCCTTAGCTGGGATTTTTATTATCTGTTGCAGGTAAGCGCTATATCAGGCGTCGCTTACTCTTCAACATCCTTCTTTTCTGTGCCGTTTGGCAGCTCAACTTCGATTCGAGTAACACGCTGTAAGCCTCGTGGTAATAAGCCCCCACGACGTCCTCGCTCACCACGGAAGTTATCTAGATCGGCAGGCTTCAAACCTAACTTGCGTTTACCTGCGTACAAGGTAATCGTCACACCTTGAGGCAGAGCCATTAAGTGTGAAACAAACTCTTCACGCTCTTTCGCTTTTGCCGCTGGAATATTAATGATCTTATTCCCTTTACCTTTACTTAATTGAGGTAAATCTTTTATTGGAAACAATAGCATTCGACCTTGATTGGTGATCGCCAGAATCTCATCAGACTCTAGATCGCCAATTGTACTTGGTAACATCACTTCAGAAGCTTGAGGCAGATTAACCAGAGCTTTACCACTACGGTTTTTCGACAGTAAATCACTGCCTTTACACACAAATCCATAACCCGCATCAGAGCCGACAAGCCACAACTGGCTATCTTCACCCATGATAACTTGGCGTATTGATGTACCCGCGCTCACATTCAAACGCCCAGTAATTGGCTCACCTTGGCTACGAGCCGAAGGTAATGAGTGAGATTCAAGGGAATAGCTACGACCATCACTGCCTAAGAATACGGCAGGTTGGTTACTCTTGCCTCGTGCACAAGCAAGGTATTTATCACCTGATTTATAATTCAAGCCTTCAGCATCGACGTCATGACCTTTCGCATGACGAATCCAACCTTTATCAGAAAGCACGACCGTAATCGCTTCACTTGGAACCAAATCACGCTCTGTTAACGCTTTCGCTTCCGCACGCTCGACAATAGGAGAACGACGATCGTCGCCATATTTATCGGCGTCCGCTTGGATCTCTTTTTTAATCAGCGTATTTAAACGACGCTCAGAACCTAGTAACTTCTCTAACTTATCACGCTCTGCGGCCAGTTCATCTTGCTCTGCTCGAATCTTAAACTCTTCAAGTTTCGCTAAGTTACGCAGTTTAATATCCAGAATTGCATCGGCCTGGATATCTGAAATATTAAAGCGGCTCATCAATACTGGTTTTGGTTCATCTTCAGTACGGATGATTTCAATCACTTCATCAATATTGAGATAAGCAGCCAGTAAACCTTCTAATATGTGTAACCGTGCTAATACTTTATCTAAACGGTATTGCAAACGACGTCGAACGGTAGAGCGGCGGAATTCAATCCATTCCGATAGAATTTTGACTAACCCTTTCACTTGAGGTCGGCTATCTAGGCCAATCATATTCAAGTTAACACGGAAGCTCTTCTCTAAATCCGTTGATGCGAATAGGTGATTCATCAGAAGATCACAATCAATTCGATTGGATTTCGGAACAATCAAGATACGCGTTGGATTCTCATGATCCGACTCATCACGTAGATCATCCACCATCGGTAGCTTTTTCGCACGCATCTGAGCAGCAATCTGCTCAAGTAATTTTGCGCCCGAAACTTGATGTGGCAAAGCACTAACGACAATGTCATTGCCTTCTTTATGCCAAACCGCACGCATTTTGATGCTGCCACGGCCTGTACGATATATTTTTTCGATATCGCTTTTTGGTGAAATGATTTCCGCTTCTGTCGGGTAATCAGGCCCTTGAACAAAGCCCATCACATCACTTAACTCAGCTTTCGGATTATCCAAAAGATGAATCGCAGCATCAGCAACTTCACGTACATTGTGCGGCGGAATATCGGTCGCCATACCAACCGCAATACCAGTAATGCCATTAAGCAAAATGTGCGGCAGACGAGCAGGTAACATTTGAGGCTCTTTCATTGTGCCATCAAAGTTAGGTTGCCATTCCACCGTGCCTTGGCCTAATTCACCAAGCAATACTTCGGCGAATTTAGATAATTTAGCTTCGGTATAACGCATTGCCGCGAATGATTTCGGGTCATCCGGTGCACCCCAGTTACCTTGACCATCCACCAGAGGGTAGCGGTAAGAGAAGGGTTGAGCCATCAACACCATCGCTTCATAACAAGCAGAGTCACCATGCGGATGGTACTTACCCAGAACGTCACCAACGGTACGTGCAGATTTCTTATATTTAGATGCTGCCGAAAGCCCAAGCTCCGACATTGCATAGATGATACGTCGTTGAACCGGTTTTAAGCCATCGCCAATATAAGGCAATGCACGGTCCATAATTACGTACATCGAGTAATTTAGATAGGCATCTTCGGTGAACTTGCGCATTGGCATTTGTTCAACGCCATCAAACGTTATTTCAGTAGACATCAATTATACCTCAGCCATATCGCCGTTACTTTGCAACCATGTACGGCGATCATCCGCACGTTTCTTACCTAGCAGCATATCCATCATTTCATTGGTCGCATCATCGTCATCAATGGTTAACTGAACAAGACGACGAGTGTTTGGATCCATTGTCGTTTCACGCAGTTGTAATGGGTTCATCTCACCCAGACCTTTGAATCGTTGTACGTTGATTTTGGCTTTTTTCTTACTCAAACGCTCAAGTACGCCATCTTTTTCAGATTCGTCCAAGGCATAAAATACTTCCTTGCCGCAATCGATCCTAAACAAAGGAGGCATCGCAACATAAACGTGTCCTTCTCGAACTAACGCTTTAAAGTGACGAACAAACAGCGCACATAGTAGTGTGGCGATGTGCAGTCCATCCGAGTCCGCATCGGCAAGAATACAAATTTTACCGTAACGCAAACTGTCTAAGTTGTCGTTATCAGGGTCAATACCTAGAGCGACAGAAATATCGTGCACTTCTTGAGACGCTAATACTTGGTCTGCCGAGACTTCCCACGTATTCAAAATTTTACCGCGCAGTGGCATCACAGCTTGAAATTCACGATCACGAGCTTGTTTAGCAGAACCGCCCGCCGAGTCCCCTTCCACGAAGAAGATTTCGGTGCGACTTAAATCTTGAACTGAACAGTCGGTTAATTTACCTGGTAATGCGGGGCCTGAAGCAATCTTCTTACGAACCACTTTTTTGCTGGCACGCATACGACGGTGAGCATTGGCAATACAAGTTTCAGCTAATAGCTCGGCCAATTGCGGCTTTTCGTTTAACCATAAGCTAAATGAGTCTTTTACTACGCCAGAGACAAATGCCGCGCATTGACGTGATGACAAGCGCTCTTTAGTTTGGCCAGCAAACTGAGGGTCTTGCATCTTAATTGACAGAACATAAGAACAACGGTCGAAGACATCGTCGCCAGTGAGTTTTACACCGCGAGGAAGCAGGTTGCGGAATTCACAAAACTCACGCATCGCATCAAGCAAACCTTGGCGTAACCCGTTAACGTGAGTACCACCTTGCGCTGTCGGGATCAGGTTCACGTAGCTTTCGGTGATCATCTCACCACCTTCAGGCTGCCAGATTAACGCCCAATTCGCCGCTTCTGTTTCAGCTGAAAACTCGCCAGTAAACGGTTCTTCAGGAAGTACGGTGTACCCCTTTACGCCTTCCGCTAGGTAATCTTTTAGACCATCTTCATAATACCATTTGTGCTCTTTTCCGTTCACTTTATCGCTGAACGTTATCTCTAATCCTGGGCACAATACTGCTTTAGCGCGCAAGTTATTCACTAATCGCGTTACAGAGAAATTCGGGGAATCAAAGTAGCTCGTATCGGGCCAGAAATGAACACTGGTGCCTTTATTACGACGACCACAAGTGCCTGTTACCGTCAGCTCTTCAACCTTATTACCATGCTCAAATGCCATTTCATACACTTGACCATCACGGCGAACGTTGACTTCCACTCGCTTCGATAGTGCATTCACTACCGAGATGCCTACCCCATGCAAACCACCTGAGAATTGGTAATTTTTGTTGGAGAACTTACCACCTGCATGCAGTTTGCAGAAGATCAGCTCTACGCCAGAAACTTTCTCTTCTGGGTGGATATCAACAGGCATACCACGGCCATCATCAATCACTTCAAGAGATTGATCGGCGTGTAGGATAACTTGTACTTTTGAGGCATGTCCGGCAAGCGCTTCATCGACACTGTTATCGATAACTTCTTGGCCCAAGTGGTTCGGGCGCGCTGTATCCGTATACATCCCTGGTCGGCGACGTACTGGCTCTAAACCATTAAGAACCTCAATGGCTCCAGCATTATATTGTTCTGTCATAATACGGAATTTACTCAAATAATTTGGGGTACTTTAACGTGATATGGCGATGAGCAATATGGCTCAGCTCAAGAATAGACAAACTAAAGTCGATTCATCAAAATCACGAAAGTATTGGTGGAATATAGTCTGGAACCCGTCACTTGATGTCAAGTTACATCATCAAGTGGCGCGTCAAATTTTGACTCTTCCCTCAATGAAAGAGGTTAAAGCTCAAGAAAGGAGATAATGAGTTCAGGGTAACGTTCAAAATCGACGAAACTATGATCCCCACCAAGTTCAACATTTTGTTTTGAACCCGAGTACTTTTCTACGGCTTGTCGATAATCCAACACTTCATCTTCTGTTTGTTGCAATAACCAAAAATCTTTAGCATTTCGGAGAGGTTTTACCTCAAGCGCTTTCAGTTCGTCAATATGTACACTTTCAAGTGTGTATGTTTCGTTCGTATAGGGGTTAATTTGAACACCTAAGAAGTCCGCTAATAGCTCATACGGCTTAACAGCAGGGTTAATCAGCACCGCGCGAAAACCATAATGATCGTTTAACCATGTTGATAAATACCCTCCAAGAGAGCTACCTACTAAACCAATATGATGGCTATCTTTATACTGCTCAACAATGGCTAACAAACATTCACTTGCTGCTTTTGGAAAACATGGTAATTGAGGAGTGACTAGTTTGATATCCGGACGAAACTGTTCACAATAGCTCTGCATTACATTCGCTTTATGAGATAAAGGTGAACTATTGAATCCGTGAATGTAAAGCAGTAACGATGGTTTATCTGCCATTCTTAGTACCCATCTGAATTAAAATCTGGAAGAAATCGACCATCAGATAAGCGGTTCACTTGCGTCTCGATGCTACCGTCGAGGTGAAGCTCCAACTCACGCCAACCTGGGGATTGGGAATCTAAAGCAAAATCATTTGAGTTTGGTTTAAATTGAACACAGGTAGAAGGGGTTGCCATCACTTGGACGCCATGATGATCACGGTTCATATCTTGATGCACATGCCCGCATAATACGCCACGTACGTTTTGGTGTTGGTCAACCACATTCCAAAACTGTTCAGCGTCTTTCAGGGTATGTTGATCAAGCCATTCACTGCCCACCAATATTGGATGATGATGCAGTAAAACCAATGTATGGCGGTCGGAATGAAGTGTTAATTGCTCATCAAGCAGGGCAAGTTGTTGATCGCTCAGTCGTCCGTGTGGTACACCGACAACTTGTGAATCAAGCATGATCATTTGCCATCTCTCTCCTAGCAAAACATGCTCAACACACTGAATTTGAGGCGAAGGTAGTACGCTACTCATATTAGGCTTGTAGTCATGATTACCTGGCAGCCAAAAACAAGGTTTCTGTAAGCACTCAATGCCGGATTCAAACTTCTGATAAGACTCTTGGCTGTGGTCTTGTGAGATATCACCTGTCGCCAAAATTGCATCAAATTTAAATGCTTTTGCTTGAATGTCACGGACTACCGCTTGGAAGCTATCAAAAGTATTCACGCTCAGCAAACTTCCATCTGCCGGAGCAAACAGATGCGTATCTGTGATCTGTAAAAGCTTAATGCTGCCTAAAGCAGATTCTGAACTGGATGATAATTTCAAAATGGAAAACCTAAATACTTTCTCTTTAATAATTCAATATTGTTATTCAAATGCCATTGGCGTTCGGCTAATGCCATTTTTTAAACAAAAAGTGAGCCAATCACCAAGAAATTTATTCAACTGGGATTTTTCATCTTTCTGCATCATTTTTTTGTTTGGGTAATCATAACGAGCTTTCACGCGTGATATCTGTTCGCTCGCACATACTTCTGCTACTCGAGCATCGTGATATAGCCTGACAGACATTTTAGGCAAAGGAAATACTGGTTGTTCATCACTCTGACATATGTCGATTAAAGTGGTGTATTTTGTGACCTCATGCACCTTCAATTGGTAGGTCATATTAATCACTTGATAGCAGCGAACATCCCCCACTTCTGCTTGAAATGGAAGTAGAGCATTTAATTTTGCGTAATTAGTCTCATACACTCGCATAAGTTCTGCAAGATCAACATGGTACGGCTTACCAATGGCTACATGTGTCATCTAGCTTTTCAACCATTGTGACTTTAACTCTAAGTGGTTTAGCTCTAGCCATTGCAACGCTAAAATTGAGGCACCATTCTCGATTTTTCCACTTTTAACAAGCTGATAAGCCTGTTTTCGACTCATTACTTGAACCCGAATGTCCTCATTTTCATACTCTAAACCATGCACACCTTGAGCGGTAGAAGCATCCACCTCACCGACGAACACGTCTAATTTTTCTGAACAGCCACCTGATGATGGGTAAAATGAGGTAATTGGCGAGACTCGATTAACTTCAATCCCAGCCTCTTCCATTGCCTCTCGACGAACGACATCCTCTGCACTTTCATCGGTATCAATGATCCCAGCAACGATTTCAAGTTGCCATGGATTAGGATGTTCCAATGCCCCGACACGAATCTGTTCAATAATGACCACTTCATCACGAACAGGATCGTAAGGTAATAATGCCGCAGCATGACCTCGTTCAAACATTTCCCGTTCGACAGGTTCGCTCCACCCACCTTCAAACAATCGGTGAGTAAAACGGTATTTCACCATTTTAAAAAAACCGCTAAAAAGAGGCTCTTTTGAAATAATTTTTACATCCTGGGGAGTAAAATCATGTGGTTGATTGTCAGACTCTTGCATTAGTCACCTCGCATGTGAATCTTATAGTCTACTCATTGTAGACAACAACTGCCAAGGCATGGCTCAACTTTTATTATAAAAATTGCATTTATATTTACATAAAACAATATTTATATTGCACAGTCGGACAATTAAGTGTAAAAAAGTGCAAAGTTTCGAGTGAATTACCACCAATTTAAGTTAAACTCTTGATAAGTACCCTCTTTCGATTTAGGCGGAATGGAAAAATGAAAAAACTGCTTCCTCTTTTTATCAGTGCTGCAATAGGTAGCCTGAGTACCACAGCATGGGCCGATACCCTGACTGAAATATACGATCAAGCAAAGCAAAATGATCCTCAATTGCTACGTTCAGCGGCTCAACGCGATGCAGCATTTGAAGCGATTACATCGAGCAGAAGTGCATTACTGCCACAAATTAACCTAACAGCGAACTACGACATTAACCGTGGTGACAGAGATACCTCAGGTCTAGGTAGCTCAAGTATTGATAATAATAATTGGGGGGCAGCTATCGGCTTCACTCAAGAACTTTATCAACGCTCTTCATGGATCACATTGGATACGGCAGAAAAAACAGCACGACAAGCGGACTCTTCTTACGCGGCCGTTCAACAAGGTCTTATTTTACGCGTTGCTCAAGCCTACTTCGAAGTGCTTCGCGCACAAGATAAACTTGAATTTGTTCGTGCGGAAAAAGCAGCGGTAGCTCGCCAACTTGAGCAAACGAACCAACGTTTCGAAGTGGGTCTATCTGCGATTACCGATGTACATGATGCTCAAGCTCAATACGATACGGTACTAGCGAATGAAGTATTAGCAGAAAATAGCTTAGTAAATAGCTATGAAGCGCTGCGTGAAATCACGGGTAACGAGCATACTAACCTTAGTATCCTAGACACCGCTACTTTCTCAGCAAGCAAAACTCAGGCTTCTGCCATCGCTCTTATTGAAGAAGCACAACAGAAAAACCTTAGCTTACTTGCATCTCGCATTTCTCAAGACATCGCAAAAGACAACATCTCTTTAGCGAGTTCTGGCCACCTACCAAGCTTAACATTAGATGGTAGCTACTCTCTTGCAGATCAATCAAACAGCTCTCAAGATTATGACCAAGACAATCTAAATCTGGGTTTGAACTTAGTTGTGCCTCTTTACACTGGTGGCAACATTACTTCTAAAACGAAACAAGCTGAATACAATTACGTTGCAGCAAGTGAAGATTTAGAAGCGACTTACCGCAGCGTTGTTAAAGATGTTCGTGCCTTTAACAATAACATCAGCGCTTCTATTGGTGCTTTACGCGCCTACGAACAGTCTGTTGTCTCAGCTCAATCCGCTTTAGAAGCAACTGAAGCCGGTTTCGATGTAGGTACTCGTACGATTGTTGATGTACTAGATTCGACTCGTCGTCTGTACGATGCGAACCGTAACCTAGCTAATGCTCGCTATGATTACATCATCAGTGTTCTTCAACTTCGTCAAGCTGTTGGTACATTGAGTGAACAAGATATTATCGATGTGAACGCTGGACTGAAAACAGTACAGGGCTAAAAATAGAGTGTAAAAAATGAAGCCGACATAATGATGTCGGCTTTTTTATTGTTAGAAAGCCTATATTTAAAAAAGTAATTGCCAAAAAATCACTATGACAATTGCTAAAAAGCCGATAGCGATTCATCGCTATCGGCTTTTGTTCAAACAGTGCTTGATCCTAAAGGAGTTAAGCTTTTCCGCCTTGAATCGCATTGATAATTTCAGTGGTGGAACAGCCGTCTTCAAAGTTAAGTACTTTCACTTCGCCACCAGCGGCAATCACCTCTTCACCACCAGCAATATCTTCTGGTTTGTAGTCGCCACCTTTCACTAAAATACTCGGTAGCACTTCAGAGATAAGACGTTGCGGGGTATCTTCAGAGAATGGAACCACCCAATCAACGGCACCTAACCCTGCTAAAACCGCCATGCGGCGATCCGTTGGGTTGATAGGGCGACTTGGGCCTTTTAAGCGTTTCACTGATTCATCAGTATTCACTGCAACGATCAAACGATCACCAAGCTCTGCGGCATGATTCATATAAGAAACATGTCCTGCATGAAGAATATCAAAACAACCATTCGTCATGACAACCTTCTCACCTTTTGCACGCGCGCGTTTTACCGCTTCGACAAGTGCAGATTCAGTGATCACACCATAGTCTGTATCTTGGCTACCATGAATAGCTTCCGCTAACTCAATAATAGATAGCGTTGATGTACCCAGTTTACCCACGACCACACCAGCGGCAGCATTAGCTAATGCACAAGCTTCATCAAGTGGTTTGCCCGCAGCCACAGATGCCGCAAGTACAGAGATTACTGTATCGCCGGCCCCTGTCACGTCATACACTTCTTTTGCAAGCGTTGGCAATTGAAGCGGCTCTTGGCCTTTACGTAGTAGTGTCATTCCGTGCTCACTACGAGTCACAAGTAATGCTTCAAAGTCGAACTCTTCGATCAATGATAAACCTTTCTCAATCAGGTCTTCTTCTGATTTGACTTTGCCTGCAACCAGTTCAAATTCAGCCATATTAGGGGTTAACAATGTTGCTCCACGGTAGCGTTCAAAATCCGCCCCTTTTGGATCAATAAAAACTGACACATTGGCTGCGCGTGCCTTTTGAATAAATTGCTGTACGTGCTCTAAAGCGCCCTTCGCATAATCCGATAAAATAACGGTTTTTACTGTTGGTAGCACTTTCTCCATGCGCAAGAGCACAGGTTCAGGATCCGTATTTTCAAATTTTTCTTCAAAATCTAAACGAATAAGCTGCTGACCACGGCTCATAACACGCAATTTGGTAATTGTCGGATAATCCGCTAATTCAACGAAATCACATTTCACTTTCAACGAATTTAAGGTATCAGTCAGCACTTGAGCTGGCTCATCTTTACCTGTTAAACCAATAATATGAGCATGACCGCCAAGTGACGCAATATTCATTGCAACGTTAGCCGCTCCACCTGGGCGCTCTTCATTCTTTTCTACTTTTACTACTGGAACTGGCGCTTCTGGTGAGATTCGCCCCGTAGGCCCATACCAGTAGCGGTCAAGCATCACATCACCAATGATCAACACGCCAGATTGGCTGTAGTCAGGTAGAATAGGTTTCATTATGGATCTCCAAAATTCTTATCTAAACGGAGTTTAACACACCACTTGTAACGGCTAAACTGCCAAAACTCTTCTATCGCAGCAGTCTATCAAAAAGCATTCTAAACTCTAGTATCAGCCAAGCCACAGATCCCATAATTTGACAACTTGTGCTCTTTCCGCTGCAAATTTACCCTCATCGACATCCGCATCAAGGTTTAACAAATTACGGTGATGCACTTCGTCACGGATCCTAGTGTAGGCGTGTGTTAGCGCTTGAGCCTGTTCTTCGCTCATGATGTCTTGCTGCAACATAGATTCAAACACACGTACATTATCGCACCAGCGTGTTAGCTTAGGTTTTTCATGGCTAAAGCGTAGCACCAAGTATTGCGCTAAAAACTCGACATCCGTTATCCCTCCGGGGTCTTGTTTAAGCATAAATCGACCCGATTTTTTTCCACCCAAGTGATCACGCATTTTCACTCGCATCTCGGAGACTGATTTTTTCAAGTCATCCTCATTACGCTCAAGACAAAGCACTTTGTGTCGAGTTCTAACAAATGCTTCTTGTAGGGCATCATCGCCATAAATCATACGTGCGCGTACTAATGCTTGATGCTCCCATGTCCACGCATCTTTTAACTGGTACTCTTCAAAAGCATCGGTCGGTGACACTAATAGCCCTGATGCGCCCGACGGTCTCAATCGCATGTCCACTTCATAGAGGATCCCCGATGCCGTTCTAATTGAGAAAATATGAATGATTCGCTGCGCTAACCGCAAGTAGAACTGACGACCATCAATCTCTTTTTTACCATCGGTATACACATTTACAGGGCAATCATGCATAAACACCATATCGAGATCGGAGTTATAGCCAAGCTCCCACCCTCCGACCTTGCCATACCCCACAACACCAAATCCCTTCCCTTCTCGATCTTTGAGATGGGTCGGCTCACCAAACTTAGCCACCACTTGTAACCACGCTTGATTCACTCCTGCTTCTACAATCGCTTCAGCCAAGTAAGTTAAATGATCACTCACTTTCATCACTGGCAGCACTTCTGCAATATCAGCCGCTGCAATCCGTAAAATACAAATCTGCTTAAATTGGCGTAACCCCTCGAGCTGTTGCTCCATATCATCTTCTGGAATTCTGGCAAGAAAGTCCCGCAGCTCTGTCTTATAAGCAGACAAAGGGATCGGGTTATATAGCTGTTGTGGGTCAATCAGTTCATCCAATAAGATCGGATAGCGACCTAACTGCTCCGAAATCATAGGGCTCGCCGTACATAGGCGAACTAACTGAGTCAGTGCTGCAGGGTGCTCATCCAACAATTCTAAATAGGTGGTTCTAGTGACAATTTTGTGCAGCAGGTGTAGCACTCGTGGTAAGCCAAACTGCGCATCTTTATGATGGTAAATCGCTTGAAATATTTTCGGCATCAAGCGGTTGAGCACTTCTCGTCCACGCGGGCCGAGCGTTTTTTTCGCTAAGTCCGCTTTAAATTGAATGATAGTCGATGCCATTTCAGATGGTTCAGCCACCGCAACATCATTCACTAAGATATGTTCAATCACATCCGGCTTATGTGCCATATCCCATAGCTCATGAAAATGCTTGTCGACGCTGAGGGTTTCTTCCTCTTCCCCCCCAATCAAGTTCTCGAATACCGCATGAACACTTTGCATATGTTGCTGAGTTTGCTCCATCAATTCGTCCCAACCAGCATGCTGCATAGCAACCGCCAGTTTTAACTGGTCACGCTCGTTTTCGGGTAGCGTTTGAGTCTGCTTATCCGCCATTGCTTGCAGTAAGTTCTCTAAACGCCTTAAGTAAAGGTATGCACTACGTAAGTCTTCTACTTCACGAATTTCTAATAACCCCAACTCTTGAACGGCTGTCAATGTTTCAAGTAAACCGCGACCTCGTAAGCTCGGCTCTCGGCCACCTCGAACCAGTTGGAAAACCTGAGCGATAAACTCAATTTCACGAATGCCACCCGCGCCTAATTTAATGTTATTGCTCAATCCTCGGCGTCGAACTTCACTGCTGATCATTGATTTCATTCGGCGCAATGATTGAATGGCACTAAAATCAATGTAACGACGGAACACAAATGGGCGGAGCATTTGGCGAAGCTCTTGGTATTGTGGATACATTTCACTCCCCATGACTCTCGCTTTGATCATGGCATAGCGTTCCCAGTCTCGCCCTTGCTCTTGATAGTAATCTTCCAATGCGGCGTAACTCATCACTAATGGGCCACTTTCTCCAAACGGACGTAGTCGCATATCGACGCGATAACAAAAACCATCGAAAGTTTGTTGATCAAGCGCCTTAATGATCCTTTGCCCAAGGCGAGTAAAGAACTGCGCGTTCGCGATACTGCGCCTAGCTCCCTGGGTTTCACCGTTTTCAGGATAGGTAAAGATGAGATCGATATCTGATGAAAAGTTCAGTTCTCCCCCTCCGAGTTTACCCATTCCAATGATCAACATCGGCTGTGCAGCCCCAGACTCATCGCATGGCGTGCCCCACTCCTGACAACAGAGATCGTATTGCCATTGGTAGGTTTCAAAGATCATCGCTTCGGCAAGTTCTGACAGGTGGGCTAAACTCTCTTCCAAACGCCAAGAAGAGGTAAAATCTCGCCAAGCGATATAGGTCATTTCACGATTGCGGAATTGACGCAGAATTCGATGACCACTCATTTCGCTATCGCATGTCGCTAACATTTCAGCGAGACGCTGACGATAAGAATCAGAACGAGATGAACACTGCAACATGCTAGGAAAATCAGTACAAAGTTGAGTATCCCGTTGAAAGTTTTCCGCTACAAATTGACTCAAGCCTAAGACATATTTCAATGACTCAATAGACTCATCACTCCAATGGCTTAATCCATCCGCTTGCTGTTCTAATAATTGTGAATAGGCTGATAATGAATCAGAGGTAAGGCTATCAGGCAGTAGCATAGATCTTCCTTGCGATATTTAATGGTATTTGGCGGCATATAGCGAACGAGTAAAGTCCGTTTTAAGCTGAGTTTCATTGGTATAAATCCACTCGGCACTCATTCAATTCAAGAGCTGTTCTCTATTTATATCAAACTTAACGCAATAAAAAACGCCTACATACTCTGTTTTGTTAAGACAGGTAAATAGGCGTTTGATTTCGTCTAATGACGAGCGATTCATTTACACTTTAAATGACTTAATCTTCGAATCTAAATCTTGAGCATTGCTCTCCATCATTTCAGAGGTCTCTAGCAATTCACTCACCACCACAACGGAAGCTTCAACAAGCTCTCTCACATTCGTTAAGTTCTGATTCATCTCATCCGCAACGCTACTTTGTTGGCCCGCAGCCGTCGCGATTTGGAAGTTCATGTCGTTAATCTGATTCACCTGCTCAACAATGCCATCAAGCTCAGAACCCGCATTGGCAACCAGTTCAACGCCATCCGCCGCTTCAACAACACTTTTCTCCATCAACTCAACGGCAGAGTTAGCACTGCTTTGTAGTTGTGAAATCATCTCTTGAATTTCAACCGTTGCTTGTTGAGTGCGCTGTGCAAGGTTACGAACTTCATCAGCAACAACCGCGAACCCACGCCCAGCTTCGCCCGCTCGAGCCGCTTCAATGGCAGCATTTAGTGCTAATAGATTGGTTTGCTCTGAAATGCCTTGAATGGTTCCTACTACACTACCAATCGAACCAACTCGTTCTTCTACTTGATTAACGGCTCCTGCTGAAGCGGCAATATCTGAAGAGAGTTCACTCATTTTAGCCACGGTATCTCGAACAAAATCTCGCCCGGTTTGAGCCTGACCAGACGTCTCTTCTGTTAATGCTGATGCGTTTTGAGCGTGGTCTGCTACGGTTTGTACCGTTGATGTCATTTCACTCATTGCGGTTGCCAGTAAATCAATTTCCGCAAACTCTTCTTGTGACGACTCTTTCGTTTCAGACATGCTAATTGTCATCACCTCAGTTAAGGTGAACAGTTCATCTGAAGCATTGATTTGAGTTTTAATCACATCATGAAGCTGCCTACGAGTTTTCTCTAATTCTCGCGCGACATCACCATATTCATCTTTACAATCCATCACGATAGGAACCGACAAATCTTTACTTGCCATCAGTTTAATCGATTCGCTTAAGTATTCAGTTTGGCGTAACATAACTCGTGCGGCCGCCATAAGCAGAGCCACAAAAACAGCAATCATGATCCCTGTCTGCCACACCACCTCAACTAAGTAGGCATCATAATGTTTCTGTGCAACTTGAATGTCGTTGGTCGCCGCAATAAGAGCATTATAGAAACTAGATGCATCCCATAACTGTTTGGTGATGATTAAAATGGTGCTAAATACCATTAGCATCACCATTTTAGGAACTAAGCGAACATCTGAAATTAACCTTTCCCAAGGCTTGAATGTCGGTTTTTCCATGATCAGTTCTCCGCTAAGTTTAATGTTATGTGCTGAATATTTATTTTCGTTAAAAAGATTTTTAATCATCTATTTACGATTTATTTCGAGCTTCGTATGAAAACATATAGTACCAAAGACGACACTAAGCCTATGAGCTTATTGTCACTAATTTTATCTTTCTTAGCGTTATTTGTGATCTCAGCCTTATTGTTTATGCCACCGGAGAGTAAAGCTAAGGGAATATTTATCGGTTTAGATTTTATCATTTGCAGTATTTTTATTTTACAGCTCACCATTGATCTCATCCGTTCAGATGATCGGAAGCAATATCTTAAGCATCACTGGATCGATTTTATCGCCAGCATTCCGATGATTGAACCTTTACGATTTGGCCGCTTATTCCATATTTTGCGCGTAATTTTAGTGATTCGGTCCGGAAGAACCGTTCTAAAACAGCTATTAGCGAATAAAAGAGAAACCACTCTCGCCTCAATTATTCTTTTGCTTGTGATTCTACTCACCGTTGGCTCTGGAATGATGCTAGCGATAGAGGGACAAAATCCAGACTCAAACATTCAAACAGCCAGCGATGCCTTGTGGTGGGCTTTTGTTACCATATCAACCGTTGGGTATGGCGATCACTACCCGATTACGCTGGAAGGAAAGTTATTAGCCTCTGGGATCATCATCTGTGGTGTGGGTATTTTTGGTATGATTTCAGGTTTGATTACTTCGCTTATCGCCTCTCCAAGCGATACTCAAAATCAACGCTCTGAGAATAAAGAGAAGCTACTTGAGCAAATAGTCGCTCAACAGCAACAAATTTTGCAGCGGCTTGAAAAGATAGAGCGGATGAATTCAGACGAAAAAAAATAAGGAACCGGAGTTCCTTATTTCTATTTTTGTGGATGGCAAAAAAAAGCAATTTGGTTTTTATCAGTCTTGCCAATACGGCTCAACTTCAACACTAATTTGGCGAGTTTGCTCCATGGCATGCAAGATTGAAATTTCTTGCCTTGCCAACCAACGCTCTAACTGCTCTTTCTCATCACCTTGCAACAAGTTAATACACTGCTCTAATGGTTTAAGCATTAGCAGGTCATCAATCCCTTGGATTAAATCAGCCCACGGCAATCGGAAGGTGTTGCGCTCTTCTACATCATATAAGCTAGCAAAACCGACACCTGTGTATAAATTACGCATCAAACGATATTGCTGCTCTACATAGTCTTGACTGGTTAAGGTACATTCTGGCGGAAAAGCTTCCATCAGTTCAGCCCAAGTGCGGTCAAGCTGTTGTACAGAGAAAGGTTTGATATTTCCCGACATCTGTTCACGAGCTTTATCGTCTAAAAATGGCTGCCAGCCACGAGTTAAGATCCAACGGCTAAGATCAAGCAACAAACCAGTATAGCGAGCGGAGCTGAGTAACGTCAGTATGCTCTCTCTGTCTGGTAGTTGGACTTGTTGCTCTTGCAGTTCAGCGACTAAAAATTTACGAGCATCAAGTTTTCGTAAGACATGCCCTTTATCTTCAAGCAAGTCATCTAAATAATCGTACATTTTTAGCCAAGACAGCTCTTCCTCAAGCCACTTGAGCTCTTGACGAATAATCGCACTCGCCCTACGTGGAACAATGCCACCATAAATTGTAAGTGTTTGGCGAATAAAGCTAATGGAATGGCTAATTTCATGCAGTGCTTTTATGGACTCACGCTCTGTGTAAATCTGCTCGTGATAATGCCAATGTGAAAGAGCATGCTCTAACGATTGAATAAAGCAGGATTCAACCGTGTCATTTTGATCGGTATTCACCAAAGTTAATGCCTTAACTTCATCACCTGCATAACCTTGTGCAAGTCGGTAGCCTTTGGCTGCTTTACTCAAGTTACCCAAACGCATGCCACCTTCATCACTAAACAGGCGAGCTAAACTAAAGAGCGCATCGGTTTGCCCCGATTTCAGCTCTAGTTCAACTTCGCAGATGGGATCTTGCTTCTCGTTTGCGACGACTTCCCCCTGATCAAAAGCCACTTCCACTTGGCTACCATCAGGCATGCTCACCAACCACTGTTCACGAGTGAAGTTGGTTGAAAAGAGAGGGAAAAGTTCAGATTGTAATGTGTCGATATCTTTATCTTTTGGCCAGATATCTTGAGGGTGAAGAGAGAGCTTCGGAGTATTGCTATCATGCTCAGCATTGTACTCAGGTCTCTGGTGCAAACCCGCAACAACGCGACCTGCGGTTTTTACGGTTTGCACAAAAACGTCATCAAAACGTCGAATACGCAAACCCGTATCATGCTTACGTAACCAGTTATCTGGAGTATCAAAATAAGTGTTGCCTAAATTACGACAACTTTGCTGAAGTACTTTGGTATCAGAGATTTTACGCTGTAAAGTCTCTGAAAAATCTGGAGAAACAAAAAACTTCAGTTCTATCTCGGTTTCCATAGTGATGCCTTTCAATGAAGATAAGAATAGGATATTGCCTATTTGAAATGTGGGCAAGTCAGAAATTTCGACCGATTGATGATCTAAAACAGTTTTAATGCGTGATTGATTGGGTTAACATGCGCGACTTTGTAGCCATCGCTCAACATTTCACCTGAATATGGTGTATGTTTTTTTAAGGTTATTATTTATTAGGTTGGATGACCATGCCAGTAAATACAATTATGGGGTTATTTGCAAAGTCCCCTCTTAAGCCTTTGCAGCGCCACGTTGTGTGCGTAAATGAATGTTGCTCTCACCTAGTCAATTTTTTTGAAGTCAGTTCAAAAGGTGACTGGGAAAAAGCAGCAGAAATTCGCGCTCAGATTTCTCACCTAGAGAAAGAAGCTGACGTACTCAAGCGCGAAATTCGTCTTAAACTTCCTCGTGGTTTATTCATGCCCGTTGATCGCACCGATATGTTGGAGCTATTAACTCAGCAAGATAAACTCGCCAACCTCGCGAAAGACATTTCTGGTCGTGTATATGGCCGTCAACTTGTCATTCCTGAAGTGATGCAAGAAAACTTCATTGCTTACGTCAAGCGTTGCTTAGACGCAGCGAATCAAGCTCAGAAAGTAATTAATGAGCTCGATGAGTTATTGGAAACAGGATTTAAAGGCCGCGAAGTCACACTTGTAGCTGAAATGATCAATCAACTGGATGTGATTGAAGATGATACGGACGCGATACAGATTGTTCTTCGCCAACAATTAATGGCAATAGAAGCAGACCACAATCCTATCGACATCATGTTCCTGTATAAAATT
Organism: Vibrio genomosp. F6; assembly: GCF_005146325.1. Lineage (NCBI taxonomy): Bacteria > Pseudomonadati > Pseudomonadota > Gammaproteobacteria > Vibrionales > Vibrionaceae > Vibrio > Vibrio genomosp. F6. The sequence continues at coordinate 120,306 of NZ_SYUT01000016.1, forward strand.
CTTGAATGGGTCGGTGGCATTGCAGATCAAGCTCAGCGCGTAGGCGCTCGTCTTGAAGTTATGCTTTCTCGATCTTAAATCATAAGTTAACTATATAACGAAGAGCATTTTTTAACCCAATTCACTTAAGCGATGGTCATTTCCGCGCTGAGTGGTTTTTTGCGTCTAAATTTGTTCCGCTTGTTATCAAACAACTAGGTATTACGCGATGGATATCCTTGCGAATTACGGCACTGTCCTGATTATTGTTGCAGCCGCTTTCGGTTTCTTGATGGCTATTGGTATTGGTGCGAATGATGTTGCCAATGCGATGGGTACATCTGTTGGCTCTAAAGCATTAACAGTTAAACAAGCGATCATTATTGCAATGATCTTTGAATTTGCTGGCGCTTATCTTGCCGGTGGTGAAGTTACAGATACAATCCGTAAAGGTGTTATCGAAACATCTCTATTTGCCGATCAACCTGATGTGCTCGTCTATGGCATGATGTCTGCGCTTTTAGCCGCAGGTACATGGCTATTACTCGCGTCATACATGGGCTGGCCTGTTTCAACGACTCACTCTATTATCGGTGCAATCATCGGTTTTGCATGTGTTTCAGTGGGTACTGAAGCGGTTGACTGGGATTCAGTTCAAGGTATTGTCGGAAGTTGGATTATTACTCCTGTTATTTCCGGTTTCTTCGCTTATGTCATCTTTGTCAGCGCCCAGCGACTGATATTTGATACTGAAAACCCTCTGTTTAATGCTAAACGATTCGTCCCTGTATACATGTTCATCACGACGATGGTGATTGCATTAGTGACGATTAAGAAAGGTCTTAAACACGTTGGTCTTCACCTAAGCAATACTGAAGCGTGGGTTTGGGCTGCGGCTTTCTCCACTCTAGTCATGGTTGGTGGTTTCTTATACATCAAACACAAATTTGCTAACCGCGAAGAAGACCACGGGTTCTCTGGCGTTGAAGGCATCTTCAGTGTGTTAATGGTTATCACGGCATGTGCAATGGCATTTGCTCACGGTTCAAATGATGTGGCGAATGCAATCGGTCCACTTTCAGCGGTAGTTTCAACCGTTGAACATATGGGTGAAATCACAACGAAAAGTACTATCGCATGGTGGATCCTTCCACTTGGCGGTATTGGTATTGTTGTCGGTCTTGCAACCATGGGCCATAAAGTAATGGCAACAGTAGGTACTGGTATTACTGAGCTTACACCTAGCCGTGGCTTTGCTGCTCAGCTTGCAACTGCTTGTACTGTTGTTTTAGCATCTGGTACTGGCCTTCCAATCTCAACCACACAAACACTTGTTGGTGCGGTGTTGGGTGTAGGCTTTGCTCGTGGTATTGCAGCACTTAACTTAGGTGTTGTACGTAATATCGTGGCATCTTGGATTGTGACGCTACCAGCAGGTGCTTTGCTTGCGGTTATCTTCTTCTATGGTATCCAAGCCGCTTTCGCCGCTTAAGCCATATTAGAAATGAGTCCGACATAGTATTTCTATGTAAATACTATGTCATTATTGACTCAATCGCACAGAAAGGGAGGCTTTGCCTCCCTTCTTTGTTGCACGAGAATAAGAAAGTTCATACTATTCGCTAAGAAAATATGAAGGCTAGAATTAAGACAATGGCCTCCCAATTTGAATTGTTAAGGGATTTACTGTGAAAAAACTGATCTGTATGGTTTTGTTTGCTGTTCTCGCTGCCCCTGCAGCCTTTGCTCAAGACCGTTATATTGCTGACAAGCTCTTTACTTACCTACATTCTGGCCCAAATAACACTTTCCGCATTATCGGCAGTGTTGACGCTGGTGATAAAGTAAAGTTCATCAAAACAAACAAACAGACTGGCTTTAGCGAAATCGTTGATGCTAAAGGTCGCAAAGGCTGGGTTGAAAGCAAGTTCATCACTCGCAAAGAAAGCATGGCGATCCGTTTGCCTAAGTTAGAAAAAGAGCTCACCGATGTTAAGGCACTTTTAGCTAACGCACGTAAAAATGCGGACAATGAAAAAGCGGGTCTTGCGGACTCACTTGCGACTCGTAATAAACAGATTTCAGATTTAGAACAGAGCTACAGCGATATCAGCCAAAAGCTCACCTCTTCTCAAACAGAGAATCGAGAGTTACGTGCCAAGCTTGATACTCAGAAAGATGATTTGCTACTGAAATACTTCACTTACGGTGGTGGTGTTGCAGGTATTGGTTTGCTTCTTGGTTTACTACTTCCTCACATTATCCCTCGCCGTAAAAAAGCACCAAACGGCTGGGCATAATAACAATACTTTAATCGTATTGCGGTAGTAAAAAGACAAAAGGTCACCCTAACTGGAGTGACCTTTTTTGATCGCTTAAACATTTGTCATGCATCACTTCAGGTGTAGACGCAAACACCGATATCAGCGCTTAACCTTGCCATTCATACAAAGCAGGAAGTTCAAGTAATTGATCTTCAAATTCAACGATCACCGATTGAGGTTTGATTTTCAATAGCTGAATTTGATTCTCGATCCAATCCCCTTCGCTATATTCATGATCATTAATTTTTACCCAGCGTCTCTGGCTGTCACTCGAGTACATATGAGTCTGCAAGTTCAGCGCAGGCAAGCGGCCTTGATATTGATCGCCAGTCTTGTCTATATCGATGGTTTCACGATTAAATAGCTTCTCATTGGCGCTGAATGAGTCTGAGTCTGCCGTTGCCTGTAAAGCCGACTGAAACTTCAAGGCTAACTCTGGTGATAGGGAGCTTAAGTCTAGCTCCTCTAATCCCATATTTTGATCCATTGAAAGAGGCGCGTCCGGATTCTCCTTAAGAGGTGGGGACGTGAGCTCTGGTGCTGTTAGTCGGTCTAACTTCGTTAATGCCTCATCAGATGGTTCAACACTCTTAGAATCGGCTACAGGCACTATTGCGGAAGAGAGCGAAGTATCATCGAGACTCTCAATATCAACTAACTGAGGGGTAGGCTCAAGTTGAGAATAAGTTGGATAGCTCAGTAATTTGAACTCCGATTTTTCCTCTACTGAGGCGCTCACCGTTTTGACTGCATTTTGGCCTTGCTCTTGAGCTTGGCTTTGAGCCTGAATCCGAATTGGAGTATCCGCTTGAATAGCAGCGGCATTGACTATCGGGTGCTGCTCGCTAATCAGACGCACCTCGTTAGCACGATAAGCTTCGAGCCCTAAATAACTAGCCACCGCAACGATAGGAAGTACCCCAAGCATCAGCATATAAGACAATTTGAGCTGAGGCCCGTGCTCTTCATTTCGCCCGTTAGAAAGGTTTTGATAAGGAGTCAACATTGCCTGTCTGCTTTGTTCTGAATCCTGTAATGCACTCATGACTTGTGACATTTACGCCACCTCCGGTTCAATCGTGCGTAGTTTAGGCGCATCGGGTTGAGCTAACTGCTCTAAACGTTGCAACGTCTGCTTGCCCGCAATGCCATCGACCGACATATTTTGCCAACGTTGGAACGTTTTCACTTTCTGTTCAACATTGCTATCAAAATATGGACTATCGAGTGATGGCTCTCCAAGTACGATAGAAAGCTTGCGTTCGAGTATTCGAACCTTCTCACTGCGTTGAGATTTTTTTAACGTTTCGCGCAATTCACTCTTCCAAATGGCGTAATATTCACCACTCCATAAGCTTTGAAGCATAGATGATGACATCTGTACTCGTTGCTGCCCAATCAAAATTTCAACCTGATCCTTTGATGCGGCATAAAGCACGGCATACAACTCTTCATGGTTATAACTCAACAGTAAAACAACTGGGGTTTGTTGTTTGATTAAGTCCACTAAGCGCCCTTTCTTCGTATCACAGATAAACAGGCTTTGTAGGTTTTCAGTACATAATCCGTCTCGTACGGATGCCTGATAGCCCCATAACTTATACAGCTCTTGTATTGCTTCTACTTGGCTTGCGCCTTTTTGCAAGACATTCACAAGTTCAGCGGGGATGGAAATCTCATTATCATCAGCAGTCGTAGCATTTAAACCAGCATCGCCATCGTCTTTTGAGTCAATATTTTGTTGTTGAGCCGTCATCTGAACTGTTGAAATTGTACCTTGTTGAGCTTCTTTCCCTATGACATCAATGTATGGCAAAACCACGTTATAGCTTGCAACCGCTAATACAGACCCAAGCGAGAGTGCACTTAAATATTTCCATACAGGCTGAGTGCTGAGTGCTTGGCGAGATGACTTTTTCGAATGATTGATATCACTGCCATGCGGAGAAACTTGATACTGCATGACATCATGACATGCTCGCTTCACCGTCTGCACACTCAAGTTAGGCTCCCCATGATGATGGGCGTATTGCAAAGATTTATCACACACTAAGTTAATTAACCTTGGAATGCCCTGCGTTGCTTGCGCGATAACCTTTATTGAACTCGCTTGGAAGATGTCACGAGAACCACCCGCCATTTTGATTCTAAAATCGATATATTGCCCGGTCTCACTTACGTTTAAAGGAAGCAAGTGATAACGCCCTGTGATGCGCTGGGCAAGTTGACGAAGCTGAGTCGTTTGCAGTTGTTGTTGTAACTCAGGTTGGCCAACCAACAGTACTTTTAACAGCTTACGTTGGTCTGTCTCAAGGTTGGTTAATAAACGTAGTTGTTCTAGCACTTCAGCTGCTAGGTGTTGGGCTTCATCAATCACCAGCAGGGTTTGGATATTTTTACCATGGTTTTCAATCAAGTAATGACTGATCGTTTGGCTAAGTTGTTTAAGGCTCGCTTGCTCTGGATACTTTAGTGAAAATTCATCACAAATGGCTTCAAGCAAGTCAGAGCTTGAGAAGGTGGGATTTAAAATCAAACCCGCTTTCGTACTGCTATCTAAATTAGCCAGCATTGCACGAGCAACCGTTGTTTTCCCCGTCCCCACTTCACCAGTAAGCATGGCAAAACCACCGCCATCACCCAGTCCGGCTTGTAAATGCTGCATCGCTTCTTGGTGACGTTGGCTTAAGAAAAGATAACGAGAGTTTGGCACAATCGAAAACGGTGCCTCATTAAATCCAAAAAAATCCTTATACATACTCTCGTCTCTACAATCATGGTTAAAGGAAAGTACCATTGCTTGCTACAATGTCCAACAGCATCTGAAAAAATTAGAGGTAATACGTGCAAGTTTACTTAGTTGGCGGCGCAGTTCGCGATCGATTGTTGAATATTGACGTTTATGATCAAGATTGGGTGGTGGTTGGTTCGAGCCCAGAAGAGATGATCAAACAAGGTTATACACCCGTAGGTAAAGATTTCCCTGTCTTTTTGCATCCCAAAACTAAGCAGGAACATGCTCTTGCTCGAACGGAAAGAAAAACATCAGCTGGATATACTGGATTCGAATGCCACTTTTCACCAGATGTCTCTTTAGAGGACGATCTACAACGCCGCGATCTGACAATCAATGCGATAGCTCAAGCCCAAAATGGTGATCTTATCGATCCTTACGGCGGTAAGGATGATCTCAACAACCGCATTCTTCGCCATGTTTCTCACGCTTTCGTTGAAGATCCTCTCAGAGTATTAAGAGTCGCACGCTTTGCGGCAAAACTGGCTCACCTTGGTTTTCGAGTTGCCGATGAGACTCTCAACTTAATGAGAGATATTGTCCGTTCTGGTGAGCTTGCACACTTGACACCAGAAAGAGTTTGGCAAGAGTGGCATAAATCACTCAGCACTCAGAACCCTGAAGTCTTTCTTTCGACTCTAAGAGAATGCGGTGCATTGGCAGCGGTATTGCCTGAAATTGACGCTTTATTTGGCGTTCCCCAGCCTGAGAAGTGGCACCCAGAAATAGACACTGGCATTCATACTTTAATGGTCGCACAACAGGCCGCTATACTCAGCCCGTCGTTACCCGTACGCCTCGCCGCTCAACTGCACGATTTAGGCAAAGGCGTGACGCCTGAAAGCGAATGGCCGAGCCACAAAATGCATTGTCATACGGGTATCAAGCTCATCCAATCGCTGTCAGATCGGGTTCGAATTCCTAATGAATTTAAAGATCTTGCCCTTTTAGTATGCGAACAACATACCAATATTCACCGCGCGATGGAGCTTAAGCCAGCAACGATATTGAAGATCCTTAATAAGTTTGATGTCTGGCGCAAACCTGAAAGACTCAATGATATTCTCATCTGTTGCCAAGCGGATCACGCAGGTCGGAAAGGGTGTGAAGAGAATCCATACCCTCAACGAGATCGTTTTGAAAAGGCTTATCGCCAAGCCCTCACCGTTCAAGTGCAATCAATCATCGCTGACGGCTTTCAAGGTGAACAGATCAGAAATGAGATGGAAAAAAGAAGAGTAGAAACCATCGCCTCAATCGTCTGACTATAAAAAAGGCTCACGATTAATCGTGAGCCTTTTTTAGATGCTTGAGTAGCTCTCTAGTTCATCAGCAAAAATGCTATCAAACCACCACCAAGTAGTAAGCGATAGATAACGAACGGCATCATACCCATGCGTGAAATGAGCTTTAGGAAGAAATGAATACAGATATAGGCACTAATGAATGACGTGACAATCCCCGTCAACAAGAAACCGACATGAACCGGATCGCCACTAATGACAAGCTTAAGCCCTAGATAGCCACCAGCAAGAGCGATGATTGGAATCGACATTAAGAATGAGAAACGCGCGGCAGCCTCACGAGTAAAACCTAAATACAGCGCGGCGGTGATGGTCGCACCTGAGCGAGACGTTCCAGGAATAATCGCCATTGCTTGAGCAATACCAATAAACAAGGCTTTTTTCCAACCAGCTTGGTATTCATCATCAGCCAGCGATGAGTTCTTATCAACCCACCACAATAATAAGCCAAAAATAATCGTGGTAGTCGCAATTACCCACGCACTGCGTAAGTAAAGTTCAACAATGTCTTTCATCAATAAACCAAAGACACAAGCAGGGATCGTCGCAAGTACGATCATCCAAGCCAGTTTCGCCTCTTTACTGCGATCGCCTTTGAAGATGGATCCAAATAGTGCACCAAACAGTGTCACGACCTCTTTTCTAAAGTAGATCACTACGGCCGCTAGAGTTCCCACATGAACAGCAACATCAAACGCTAAACCTTGATCTTCCCAACCCAAAATGGCCGATGGTAAAATCAAGTGGGCTGAACTAGAGATCGGTAAGAATTCAGTTAAGCCCTGAATGAGTGCCAAAATAAACGCTTCTATATAACTCATTTTTTACTCTTATTATTAGGCCTTAGACCTTTGGTTTTATTTGAAGTCTTGGTTAAAACATAGACTTACAGCTTGCAATGAATCGAGGTTATCCATCTGTTGATAGATTTGTGCCACGCTTCGCCCGTCAGAAGGGATGACCTTCTCTGGGCATAAATCATAAAGCGGCTGGGTAACGAATGGATATTTAAAAATATCACTGCGCGGCAACTCTGGTGAAGATTGAGAAATCACATCACCAAACAACACGATATCAAGATCCAAATTACGATCTTGATATTTATGAGCATTCTCTAAACGCCCCCATTTTAGCTCGATTTGACGAAGCAAAAGTGAGAATTCAGTTAAAGAGCGATCCGTTTTTAGCTCAATGACAAAGTTGTAAAAAGCGTGGCTATCAAAACCAACAGGTTCGCACTCATATACTGGCGATGAGCGTAGTTGTTCCCCTAGAAGAGCAAGCTCATCCCATGCCGCTTGGGCATGCTTATCTCGTTCTATGTTGGTTCCGACACCAACATACACGGTGTTCATGCCGCGCCTCGCTCTATCACAACACCAACAGATTTTGCTTGTGGTACAGCTCCAGGTTTCGCTAAACGGATTTTAACCCAAGGCACTGAAAAGCGAGACATAATTAATTCCGCAATCTCTTCTGCAACGCGTTCAACCAGTAGAAAACGCCCACCTTCTATATGCTCCAACACTGCGGTACTCACTTTTGAATAATCCAGAGCATCAACTACATCATCACTTTTACCCGCAGGGCGGTTGTCGTGAGCCATTTCAATATCAAGAACTAGCTTCTGTTTTATTTCTTGTTCCCAATCATAAACACCGATGGTTGTGATTACTTCTAATTGCTCGATAAAAACTTTATCCAATGTCATTTACTGTCCCTTTAGAGGTCGGATACCCTAAGCGGGTAAAAAATCGTATTATTATTGCCATTCAGGATATGATATCAATTACTCTTTGATTGAGCATTAATTTCCCCTCCTTAAGGACCACTATGACTTCTTTGGCTCTCATCATGATTATTGCCGCCTATCTGTTAGGCTCGATATCGAGTGCCGTGCTGATCTGCCGTCTTTTACGATTACCGGATCCAAGGGGAGTCGGCTCAAATAACCCTGGGGCGACCAATGTTTTAAGAATTGGAGGCAAAGGCGCGGCATTTGCCGTATTAATTTGCGATATGCTTAAAGGAACGATCCCGGTATGGGGTGGGTATTTCTTAAACATTGACCCTATATTATTAGGGGTCGTCGCGATTGCCGCCTGTTTAGGTCACATGTATCCCATCTTTTTTCACTTTCAAGGTGGTAAAGGGGTCGCGACCGCATTAGGTGCCATTGCGCCAATAGGACTGGATCTTACTGGCATGATCATGCTGACATGGTTAGTGATCGCTTTTCTATTTCGCTACTCTTCTTTAGCTGCCATCATTACCGTTCTGTTAGCGCCTTTTTATACTTGGCTCGTAAAGCCTCACTACACCCTACCCGTTGCCATGCTCTGCTGCTTGATTGTGTTACGACACCATCAAAACATTCGTCGTTTACTTGAGGGTAATGAACCTAAGTTTGGCGAGAAGAAAATATCGTCTAATCAATAAAAAAGGCCTCTGTCGCTCAATAGTGCAATCACCATTAAGTTCACTGAGACCTTTAAGTACCTTGAATTGATATTGACTCAATCGGCAATATCAACTCAATCGGCAATAAATTTACTGTAGGTAAACCTTACTATTGGTGAACTTTCGCCAAAAATGTTTTCAGCATATCGGTCACAAAGCCAGGTTGTTCCAAATTACTGATATGCCCAGCGGCGGGGATCACGACCAATTCACTGCCAGTAATCACATCATTCATCAAGTAAGATTCCAAAGGCGTTCTTGGGGAATCTTCCGCACCAACCGCAATCAGTGTTGGTAGAGCAAAAGTTTCCACCTCTTCAATCAAATCCCTGCGACCAAAAATCATTCGTCCCATACGTGATACTTCTTCTGCTTGTTCACCTTTTAAGGATTGCAGATAAGTCGAAAAATTTTCAACTAAAGCTGGAGATGTCTGTTTTACGTTCTTAGAGAAGAACATCGGTACCACTAAGTCTAATACTGGCTGAGGAACCAGTTTCAACTGAGTAATCGCATCTAACATTGTGAAATATTTTTTATGCGTCACCTCAGGCTCTAACCCGACAAAGGTATCCATCATCACTAGCGATTTTACTCGCGATGGGGCCAGAGCCGTTAATTCAGCGCCCCACATTCCGCCTACGGATAACCCAACAACAGAGAACTCATCTATTTCGAGGTGATCCATTAACGCTAACAATTGCTTCGCGTAATCCGTTAAGTTACGTGTAGATTGAGGGGCAAATTCAGACCCGCCATGCGCCCAAAGATCCGGCACAATGCAACGATAAGATTGGCTCAATGCCTCAACTTGAGGTGCCCACATTTTGCTATCCCATAGGTAACTATGTCCCATAAGAAGCACCGGTCCTTGCCCTTCATCTTGGTAGGTCATGGTGCGGCCATCTACAGCAAATGTTTTCATCATTTCATCCATTGTTATTATTTTATAAACGTTAATACTATCATCTGTTTGACGAGAATCAGCTCATGTATTAAAGGAACCCGTTCATATTTTACGGAAACCTCTCTAAGCACCAAATAAAACAGTCCTGAGCACTAAATAAAACGGCCGCGATAAAGCGACCGTGTAATGACTCATGAATAGAGTGACTCTTATTTTACAGGTTCAAGTTGATCGATTGGCCAGCGAGGAGTTGCCTGAACGGCTAAATCGGCTACTTCACCATTTTTCAAACGCTGCATACCTGCATAAGCGATCATGGCACCATTATCGGTACAAAATTCCGTACGAGGGTAGTACACCGCCCCGCCCATTTTTTTCGCCAGTGCTTCTAACTCTGCTCTTAGCTGTTTATTCGCACTCACGCCACCGGCAATGACAATGCGCTTCATACCCGTTTCAATCAAAGCTCGCTTGCATTTTATTGCTAAGGTCGCACATACCGCTTCCTGAAAGGCGTATGCAATATCAGCGCGGGTTTGGTCATCGTCGTCATTTGCTCGAATCGTGTTTGCCGCAAATGTCTTCAAACCAGAAAAGCTCATGTCTAAACCAGGGCGATCTGTCATTGGACGTGGGAATTTGAAACGACCCGGCGTCCCTTTCTCAGCTAATCGAGAAAGCAGAGGACCGCCTGGGTAATCTAATCCCATGAGTTTCGCGGTTTTATCAAACGCTTCACCCGCCGCATCATCAATCGATTCACCAAGAATTTTATATTCACCAATCCCTTTCACTTCAACAATCATTGTGTGACCGCCTGAAACGAGCAACGCAACAAAAGGAAACGGTGGTGGGGTATCTTCTAGCATTGGTGCAAGCAGGTGCCCTTCCATATGATGAACAGGAATAGCCGGAACATCCCACGCATACGCCATGCTACGACCGATTGTCGCACCAACCAATAAAGCACCAACTAAACCAGGCCCTGCGGTATACGCAACGCCATCGATATCATCTTTAGTTAAATTAGCTTCAGCAAGCGCCGCTTTAATCAGTGGGATGGTCTTCTTTACATGGTCTCTAGAAGCTAGCTCAGGTACGACACCGCCATAATCAGCATGCAGCTTTACTTGGCTATATAATTGGTGAGAAAGCAGCCCTTTCTCATCGTCATAAATAGCGATACCTGTTTCATCACAAGAGGTTTCGATACCAATAATTCGCATATTTTTCTCAGCACGCTTTGTCTTAAATCGGAAATTAGCGCAATATTACCTTGTTGAGGCTTCTCAAACAAATTTTGCACAGACTATAATCGACAAAGTGCTTTACAAAGCCACTGTGATCGGATTAAAATTCCGCACCATTTTTGATCAAGCTGGTTAGAGACCAAACAACATAGAGAGTTAGCTTAATGGGCAACTTCTCTGATTTGGAAATGAGTAACCAGCGATAATGAATAACCCCTGAGGTGAAAGGCATATGCCAATAGTTAAAGTACGTGAAAACGAACCGTTCGACGTTGCACTACGTCGTTTCAAGCGCTCTTGTGAAAAAGCAGGTATCCTTTCTGAAGTGCGTCGTCGTGAGCATTACGAAAAACCAACTACAGTTCGCAAACGCGCTAAAGCAGCAGCTCAAAAGCGTCACGCTAAGAAGCTAGCTCGCGAAAACGCACGTCGCGTTCGCCTGTACTAATAACTTAATCCATAAGGACTGAGTTATGGCTCTGATTGAACAACTCAAAAAAGAGCAAATTTTAGCGATGAAAGCCAAGGACAAACCGCGCCTTGGCACTATTCGTTTAGCCCTTTCAGCAATTAAGCAACGTGAAGTCGACGAGCAGATCACTCTGACCGACGAAGACATTCTTGCTGTGCTGGTAAAAATGGTTAAACAACGTCGCGATTCTGTTGCTCAATATGAATCAGCGGGTCGTCAAGATCTTGCTGACGTGGAACAAGTAGAAATTACTGTACTTGAAGGCTTTATGCCTCAACCGCTAACTGAAGATGAAGTTGTTGCTCTTGTTGAAAGCGCAATTGCAGAATCGACACCTGCGGGCATGCAAGACATGGGTAAAGTGATGGCTATCTTGAAACCACAAATTCAAGGGCGTGCAGACATGGGTAAAGTAAGTGGTTTAGTTCGTTCTAAACTCGCTTAATATCCAGCGCTATATTGCAACAAGCCGTGCTATCCATTGGAAGGCACGGCTTGTTTGTATCTGAAGTCTTTATTTTTAAACCGAGCAAGCTCTCATCTTTCGTTTACAAATAATGATTTAATTCTTCTTTCATCACTTATTTATTTTAGGTTTTATGTCAGGACACATCCCGCGTAGTTTCATTGATGACCTCCTCGCTCGTCTCGATATTGTCGATATCGTCGATGCACGCGTAAAACTTAAGAAAAAAGGCAAGAACTACGGGGCATGTTGCCCTTTCCATAATGAAAAGACCCCCTCTTTCAGTGTTAGCCAAGAAAAACAGTTCTATCACTGCTTTGGTTGCGGTGTTCATGGCAACGCCATTGATTTCATCATGGAGTTTGAACGCTTAGAGTTTGTTGAAGCGATTGAAGAGCTCGCCTCTTACTTGAGCCTTGATGTTCCAAGGGAAGAGCGTAATGGCAGTGTTTCATCGGGGCCAAGAGCCAACACAGAGCAAAAGCGCAATTTATACGATTTAATGGGCAGCATTAGCCAATTTTATCGCTCTCAATTAAAACAATCAGCAAACAAACATGCGATTGAGTATCTTAAAGATCGCGGTCTATCCGGTGAGATTGTACAAAAGTTTGGTATCGGGTTTGTCGCTGATGAATGGGATGCAGTAAGGAAAAACTTCGGCCAGCAGAAAGACGCACAAGAGATGCTCGTGACTGGTGGCATGTTAATCGAAAATGACAACGGTAATCGCTACGACCGCTTCCGAGGCCGCGTGATGTTTCCAATTAGAGATCGCCGTGGGCGCGTAATTGGATTTGGTGGCCGAGTCATTGGAGATGGAACACCGAAATACCTTAACTCACCAGAAACACCTATATTCCATAAAGGTAAAGAGCTCTATGGCCTTTATGAAGTGCTTCAAGCCTACCGAGAACCACCACAAGTTCTTGTTGTGGAAGGTTACATGGATGTGGTCGCCTTAGCGCAATACGGGGTTGATTATTCCGTCGCATCGCTTGGCACATCGACCACAGGTGATCACCTTCAAATGCTGTTTAGACAAACGAGCACTGTGGTATGTTGCTACGATGGTGACAGAGCAGGCCGAGAAGCCGCATGGCGAGCACTAGAGAATGCGCTAAGCTATCTTAAAAGTGGCAATGTTTTAAAGTTCCTGTTTTTACCAGATGGTGAAGACCCAGATAGCTATATTCGTCAATTTGGTAAAGAAGCATTTGAAAAAGAAGTACAAAATGCGATGCCGCTTTCTGAATATCTATTTACTAACTTAACCAGCCAGGTAAAAGTTGGGAATAATGAAGGAAAAGCGGCATTAGCGGCACTAGCAACCCCATTGATAGAAAAAGTTCCTGATAATTTTCTTCAAGCTCAGTTGTTTAAAATTCTAGGCGAACGCACCGGCGTTTTTATGGAAAACAAGTCCCATAAAAAACCGCAGAATCGGCCTACAGCTCAACCGCATAAAGAGATCAAGCGAACTCCAATGCGCGAAGTTATTGCTTTGCTTATTCAAAATCCAAGCTATGCTGATATGGTACCGGATTTATCCAGTGTTATAGAATTAACACTACCGGGATTAAGTTTATTGATAGAAGTCCTTGATAAATGTCGAGGGAATCCCCATATCAGCACGGGTCAATTATTAGAACATTGGCGCAATAACAAACATGAGGCACTTCTGTCTCGTCTTGCGAGCTGGGAAATCCCACTCGATGAAGACAATCAAGAAGATCTATTCTTAGACTCATTGGACAAAATTCTTGCCCAATGCGTAGAAAAACAAATTGAAAACTTGCAGGCTAAAGCAAGAAGTATCGGTTTATCAGCCGAAGAGAAACGGGAGCTACTAGCACTAATGCTAGATTTAAAAGCGTAACCCAGATTGATTAGTCAGCAGTGAATAAATTTGTTAATATTAGTGGTTTGCATTTCGCATACTAATTCCGCCACCAGAACTTGAAGTTGGATATCGTCTATGGATCAAAGTCCGCAGTCACAGCTAAAATTACTTGTCATTAAAGGCAAAGAACAAGGCTATCTGACCTACGCCGAAGTAAATGACCACCTACCTGAAGAGATCGTTGATTCAGAGCAGGTAGAAGACATTATTCAAATGATCAATGACATGGGTATCAAGGTAGTTGAAACTGCTCCTGATGCTGATGATCTTGCATTGAATGATGACGAATCTGTCACAGATGAAGATGCAGCTGAAGCTGCCGCTGCTGCACTATCTAGTGTAGAGAGCGAAATTGGCCGTACAACTGATCCAGTCCGCATGTATATGCGTGAAATGGGTACTGTTGAGCTATTGACTCGTGAAGGCGAGATCGATATTGCAAAGCGTATTGAAGATGGTATTTACCAAGTTCAATCCTCTGTGGCTGAATACCCAGGTACTATTCCATACATTCTTGAACAGTTTGATAAAGTCCTTGCTGAAGAACTTCGTCTTACCGATATTATCTCTGGTTTCGTTGATCCAAATGACGATGGCACTGCGGCTCCAACCGCGACTCACATCGGTTCTGAGTTAGCTGAAACAGATTTAGCTGATGAAGATAAAGACGAGAACGAGGAAGAAGAAGAGGACGAGGAAGAAGAAGACACTGGTATTGATCCAGAGCTTGCTCTAGAGAAATTCACCGATCTTCGTAATAGCTACCAAAACCGTCAACTTGCTATCAATGAACATGGTGCTGACAGCGCGAAAGCAGCTAAAGCCACGGAATTGATGCAAGACGTTTTCCGCGAATTCCGTCTGACGCCTAAAAAGTTTGATTACCTAGTAAAAGAACTTCGTACGTCGATGGACCGTGTTCGTACTCAAGAGCGTTTGATCATCCGTCAAACCGTTGAATACGGAAAAATGCCGAAGAAATCTTTTGTTGCGCTATTCACTGGTAACGAATCTAGTGAAGCATGGTTAGATGAAGTGCTTGCTTCTGGTAAACCATACGCAGAAAAAGTGAAGCGTAACGAATACGAAATCCGCCGTTCGATTCAAAAATTGAACATCATTGAGCGTGAAACATCGTTAACGGTTCAAAGCATTAAAGACATCAGCCGTCGCATGTCTATCGGTGAAGCTAAAGCTCGTCGTGCGAAGAAAGAGATGGTTGAGGCAAACTTACGTCTAGTAATCTCAATTGCTAAAAAGTACACCAACCGTGGTCTACAGTTCCTGGATCTAATCCAAGAAGGTAACATCGGTCTGATGAAAGCGGTTGATAAGTTTGAATACCGTCGTGGTTATAAGTTCTCGACTTATGCAACGTGGTGGATCCGTCAAGCAATTACACGTTCTATTGCTGACCAAGCGCGTACTATCCGTATTCCAGTTCACATGATCGAAACGATCAACAAACTAAACCGCATCTCGCGTCAAATGCTACAAGAGATGGGCCGTGAACCGTTACCGGAAGAGCTTGCTGAACGCATGCAGATGCCAGAAGACAAGATCCGCAAAGTACTGAAAATTGCTAAAGAGCCAATCTCAATGGAGACACCAATCGGTGACGACGAAGATTCGCATCTAGGTGATTTCATCGAGGATACAACTCTAGAGCTACCTTTAGACTCTGCAACGGCGACAAGCCTACGTGGCGCAACTAAAGACGTTCTTGCTGGCTTAACTCCTCGTGAAGCTAAAGTACTGCGTATGCGTTTTGGTATCGATATGAACACTGACCATACTTTGGAAGAAGTAGGTAAGCAGTTTGACGTGACTCGTGAGCGTATCCGTCAGATCGAGGCAAAAGCACTTCGTAAACTACGTCACCCAAGTCGTTCAGAAACACTGCGTAGCTTCTTAGACGAGTAATCGTTAGTAAAGTAATCGGCAGATAGAACGATTTATAAGCAACATTTGAAAAAGGTGAGCGTTGGCTCACCTTTTTTTATATCTACTAGTCTAAGTGGATAAAAACTAAGCGCAAATGCCCTATTTAGCATCTAGACACATTAGGCAGCATCCCCTATAATCTATCCCCTATTCGGCCCCTTAGCTCAGTGGTTAGAGCGCACGACTCATAATCGTTCGGTCCCCAGTTCAAATCTGGGAGGGGCCACCAAATTAGAAAAGCCAGAACAGTTTACGCTGCTCTGGCTTTTTGCTTTTTGCTTTTTGCTTTTTGCTTTTTGAAGATGAACGACTCTCTAAGACAAATCACAATTCAGCATCGAACCATTAGCGATTCCTACATTCGAATGCATGATCACAACTAACTACGTGATAAGAGCATCAATTAAACAATAACGATAAACCACCATCTACACTAAGCAAGAAAGAATTAACAACCATCCATATATGAATATTCCAACATATAACCAATCACCTCTCTCCTACCTCTAGAATATACGATCAGTTTTATCTCCCAAGATTACCTATAACTCATTTGACCTAACACACATACCCCGTGAATCTAGCTTTGCCAATAATAATTAAAGCTAGAAAAGAGGAATGAATGAAAACTAACAATAAAGTCCTATTACTTTTAAAAACAATGGCTATGGCAGCGATTGCCACACTCTCTTTATCGCTACATGCCGCAGAGAAAACCTATAGATTAAAACTCGCTGAAACCTGGGGACCAAATACCCCTATCCTTGGCGATGCGACTAAAAATATGGCGAAGCTTGCCAATGAAATGTCTAACGGCCGCTTACAGATCCGCATTGATTCCGCAAACAAGCACAAAGCGCCGTTGGGTATTTTCGACATGGTGAAATCAGGGCAATACGATCTAGGCCACTCAAGCTCTTACTATTGGAAAGGCAAGGTTCCAAACACCCTATACTTCTCATCAATGCCATTCGGAATGATGACAACAGAGCAGTATGCGTGGTTTTATCGTGGTGGGGGCATGGAGCTAATGCAAGAGGTGTACGCACCGCATAACTTACTCTCCTTCCCAGGAGGTAACTCTGATATCCAAATGGGAGGTTGGTTTAAGAAAGAGATTAAATCTATCGACGACCTACAAGGGCTTAAAATGCGCATTCCAGGTTTTGCTGGCGAGGTATTCGCAAAGGTAGGAGCAAAGCCAACCAACATTGCACCAGGAGAACTCTTTACCTCTCTTGAACGTGGAACAATAGATGCCTTAGAGTGGGTTGGGCCCGCTTTTGATCTTCGTATGGGCTTTCAGAAAATTGCTCCTTTCTATTATACAGCGTGGCATGAACCAGGTTCAGAAACCCAGTTCCTAGTGAATAAGAAAACGTGGGATAAATTACCAGCAGATTTACAGATAATTTTAGAAACCGCTTTCCGCGTTGCGGCATTTGATATGTACGTACAAGCCATAGATGCAAATGCAAATAGCTGGAGTTCGATGCTTGCTGAATATCCTGATATTAAAGTTAGAGATTTTCCGCCTGAAGTTTTGAGTACCATGCGTTTAGCGACAGAGCAACTATTAGAAGAGCAAGCAAGCCAAGATCCTCTAGCCAGAAAAATCATCGAATCACAGGCAAACTACCTACAAAAAGTCCGTGGGTGGACAGATATCTCAACAAAGGCATATTTGAATAACAATTAGATACTTAAACCCTTAAACCCTTAAACCCTTAAACCCTTAAACCCTTAAACCAGCAAATTAGCCCACTATGATTTTAGTGGGCTATTTTGTTAAAAAATCATGTTATTCAATGCAGTAATTTCCATCCAGTATGTAAATACAGGCATATAAAATCTATTCTTATTACTTACAAAAAAATAGTGATGGAGATCAAATAAAGATAGCGATGAGAGGCGTATTTTTACTGGCGTTCATATTGAGGAGAATATATATGACAGCGTCTAAAAATTTTCTAAGGGACTTGCTGGGCTTGGCTCTAATCGTTTCAACTGCGTTTGCTGTATTGAGTTTCCTACTCGATATCATGGGAGGCATCGCATATTTCAGTCATGAAGATATCATCGCGAATACCTTCTTCCATGAATCTTTGTATTTCATAGCCTTCCTTATTCCACCATATTTCATTTGGAAGTTTATCAATCGCCCAGAATTGATTGTGGCTGTTCAAGAATACCAATTAAACAAAAGTAAGAATGAACAATTCTAAGTACGACTGATAGGCCATATCTTACATTTTTCTTAAATAGCGATAATGTCTAGTTTTCCAAGTTAGTATTTTCAGAAGAGCCCGATACTGATGGGCTCTTACTTCTAAAAACATCTCTATCCAAGAACTGCCGACTTAATACCACATTCACGATTGCAAGATTTTCCCAATAGTTCGCCCTTAGTAACAAGAACCCTACTTATATCTTAAGAGATGAGATTCCCTAGCGAGCTTACAAACCAATAGTTCGTAATCAAACGGGTCTCTCATTCTTTTTTAACCAAGCTAAAAAACGAGGTGGATTTTTATCTAAATTCACAATGATGGCATTAATGTAAATCTTACTATCGTTAAAGTATTGCTTGAATCGCGAAAAAACTAGCCAATATTTCAATCTTATTTTATAATGAAAATTAAGAATCACATCCAATACTATTTCTATAGGAAAAGACAAATGAGACTAATTCCTCTAAATAATGCTGCACAAGTTGGTAAATGGGCAGCTCGTCACATTGCAAGCAAAATCAACGCATTCAACCCAACAGCAGACCGTCCATTTGTTCTTGGTTTACCAACAGGTGGTACACCTCTTGCGACATATAAAGAGCTGATTGCCCTTTGCAAAGCTGGCGATGTTAGCTTCAAAAATGTTGTGACTTTCAACATGGATGAGTATGTTGGTATCGATCCAAACCATCCTGAATCTTACCGCTCTTTCATGTATGACAACTTTTTCAATCACGTTGACATCCAAGAAAAGAACATCAACCTACTTAACGGCCTAGCGAAAGATGTGGATGCACACTGCGCCGAGTATGAAGAAAAGATTCGTTCTTACGGTAAAATCAACCTATTCATGGGTGGTGTTGGTATCGACGGTCATATCGCATTCAATGAACCTGGTTCTTCTCTATCTTCTCGCACTCGTATCAAAACTCTAACGCCAGATACTCGTATCGCGAACTCACGCTTCTTCGATAATGATATGAATCAGGTACCAAAATTTGCATTAACCATTGGTGTAGCAACACTACTCGACGCTGAAGAAGTCATGATCCTCTCGCAAGGTCATAACAAGGCTCAAGCGCTTCAAATGGCTATCGAAGGCTCTGTGAACCACATGTGGACGGTTACTGCGCTTCAAATGCATCCAAAAGCCGTTATCGTTGCTGATGAACCAGCACAGCAAGAACTAAAAGTGAAAACGCTTAAATATTTCCAAGATCTAGAAGCTGAGAACATTCAAGATCTATAAGTTACCGTTCACTTAATAACAACTTAAACCACTTTATATTAAAGTGGTTTTTTATTTTCCGCGTCACTGGATACCAACGAAAACCAATAGAAGCCTTTCAGTAGTTCGAGTTATTAGCCATCGAGTTTTCGAATATTGGCTGTGAGTAGTAATGGATTTTGGAGAAAAGAAAGGAGTAAAAATGGCAATGTAACCAAAAGACACATCGCCATTTACTATCAGGATTTTAATGCTAAGTGATGACGTTTATTACTCTACCGTCACTGCTTTAGCTAAATTACGAGGTTGATCGACATCCGTACCTTTAATCAGTGCAACGTGATACGACAGCAGTTGCATTGGCACTGTGTAATAGATTGGTGCGGTGATCTCACTAACGTGCGGCATTGTGATAATTTTCATTCCTTCATCAGCTTCAAAACCAGCCTCTTCATCAGCGAATACATACAGTAGGCCGCCACGAGCACGCACTTCTTCTACATTCGATTTTAATTTCTCTAGTAATTCATTACTTGGAGCAACAACAACAACAGGCATGTCCGCATCAATCAGAGCCAGTGGACCATGTTTCAATTCACCTGCAGCGTAAGCTTCAGCGTGAATGTAAGAAATTTCTTTCAACTTAAGTGATGCTTCAACCGCGATTGGGTAAAACTCTCCACGTCCTAAGAATAACGTGTGGTGTTTATCGGCAAAGTCTGGTGCTAACGCTTCAATTTCTTTATCGAATGAAAGTGCCGTTTCAATTTGAGCAGGTAATTCATGCAGCGCTTTTACAATCTCTTCTTCTTTTTCAGTACAGATCAGGTTCTTTTGCTTACCTAAGGCTGTCACAAGCATAAGTAGAGCTGATAATTGAGTCGTGAATGCTTTGGTCGATGCAACGCCAATTTCTGCACCAGCACGAGTCATGAAGGCAAAATCAGATTCACGAACTAATGATGAACCAGCAACGTTACAAACCGTCATAGCTCCCATGTAGCCTTTTTCTTTCGCTAATCGAAGCGCAGCTAGCGTGTCTGCGGTTTCGCCTGACTGAGAAAGCGTAATCAATAAGCTATTTGGACGAGTGACAAATTTGCGATAACGGAATTCTGATGCGATCTCAACATCACAACTCACACCCGCAAGAGATTCAAACCAGTAACGCGCCGTCATACCTGCATTGTAAGAAGTACCGCAAGCGATGATCTGTACGTGTTCAACTTTGTTTAAGATCTCAACCGCATTCACACCTATGCTTTCTGTGATCACGGCTTTATCAGTGATTCGTCCTTCCATCGTATTAATAAGCGCTTTTGGTTGCTCAAAAATCTCTTTCTGCATGAAGTGGCGGAACTTTCCTTTATCTCCAGCATCTTGTTCGATATTAGACTCAACAATCTCACGCTCAACCTGTTCACCTTGCTGATCATAAACGGTAACGTCACGACGAGTAACTTCAGCAACATCACCTTCTTCTAGGTACATAAAGCGGCGTGTCACACTTAAAAGAGCAAGTTGGTCAGATGCAAGGAAGTTTTCACCAACACCAAAACCGATAACAATAGGGCTACCAGAGCGAGCAACCACAACACGACTAGGATCTTTACGATCAAAGGCTACGGTGCCATATGCGCCATCTAGCTGCTTAGCTGTCTTTTGTAGTGCCTCAACAAGAGTCTCAGAAGTACGCAGTTCCCACTCTACTAAATGAGCAATAACTTCAGTGTCTGTTTGAGATTGGAATTCGTAGCCGCGACTTTTAAGCAGAGAACGTAACTCTTCATGGTTTTCAATAATACCGTTATGTACTAATGAAATATCACCAGAAACATGTGGATGTGCATTCACTTCTGAAGGTTCACCATGCGTTGCCCAGCGAGTGTGTGCAATACCAGTGCCGCCAAGTACTTCTTGCTCTTCCACTGCCGCAGCAAGTTCTTTCACTTTACCTAAGCGACGAACTCGAGTTAGGTTAGAATCTTGGTCGACAACAGCAACACCCGCAGAGTCATATCCACGGTACTCAAGCCTACGTAGACCTTCAACTAAAATTTCTGCTACATCACGCTGTGCTACTGCACCAACAATCCCACACATAAAGCGTCTCCAATATTATTAATTTTTTGATTATTTCTTATCGGCGGCAATCAAACCCATTGATACTGAATCTATTCAGTATAGCGATAAGAAATCAATTGCATTTATTTATGCTCGAATAACTCGAACATTATTTGATTCTATTGTTTGTAAATCGGTTTCTGAGAGCTCAGCATCGGTAATTAATACATCAATGCTTTCCCATG
Source organism: Vibrio genomosp. F6 (assembly GCF_005146325.1). Classification (NCBI taxonomy): domain Bacteria; kingdom Pseudomonadati; phylum Pseudomonadota; class Gammaproteobacteria; order Vibrionales; family Vibrionaceae; genus Vibrio; species Vibrio genomosp. F6. The sequence goes on from NZ_SYUT01000016.1 coordinate 141,877, forward strand.
ACAGCTCTAGATTCGGGATTTTTCGCCCTACTTTTTCAGATTCCACCATGACAATCACTTCACGTGACACTTCTGCCATGACTTTACTTAACCCAACTAACTCATTAAATGTCGTCGTGCCACGCTCTAAATCGATTCCATCAGCACCAATAAATAGTTGGTCAAAATCGTAAGCTCTTAATACAGACTCAGCGACTTGCCCTTGGAAAGATTCCGAATGCATGTCCCAAGTTCCGCCTGTCATTAAAAGTGTAGGTTCACTTTCTAATTCATTGAGAGCACTCGCAACATTCAATGAATTAGTCATAACCACGAGGCCGCGCTTATGATTAAGCTGCTGAATTAATGCCCCAGTCGTACTACCACTGTCTATCACGATCCGGTTATGGTCTCTGATCAGTTCAGCTGCGGCACTCGCAAGTGCTATCTTTCGATCCGAAACATTTTGACTCAACTCATCATTCACTACCTCTTTTGGTAAAGCAATCGCGCCACCATAACGACGCAGGAGCTGACCATTCTTCTCTAAAGAAGCAAGATCCTTTCTAATGGTGACTTCCGATGTTCCAAATTTGATAGATAACTCATCAACACTCACTTCACCTTTCTCTGTTACAAGATTGGCTATTGTGTGCCTTCTTAACTGAGTGTTTCGTTTCGACATTTAATACTCTTAAAAAAAGTTTCGTTTCAGAACTTATTATAATCAAGTCGAAACAATAAGGTCTATTTATTTCGACCTAAAAAATTAATAAATAGCGCAAAAACCTTGTCCTAAGACAATTCTTAAGCAGTGAAATAAGATCAATTCAATGGTAGAATCCGCCTCCGAAAAGAAAATAAATTACAAAATTAGCTGTCATTTTTTTGCCACTTTCTCCCGATATAGTCGAGTAAGTCACAAAAAACAGCCAAAATAGACAGACCAACTGGTCATAAAATGACTAAAGTTGATGAAAGACTTTCAGATCTGATGGCTTTAAAGACTGCTCAAGATGAGACGATTGCTGATATGAAAAGTGATTGAACGAGTAGCCTTCAGATACCAATACAAAAATTTCAATTTAAATTATATTTACCGGAGAGCACCTTCCATGAAAAAGACCAAAATCGTATGTACGATTGGCCCTAAAACAGAATCTGTAGAGAAACTAACTGAACTTGTAGATGCAGGCATGAACGTTATGCGTCTAAACTTCTCTCACGGTGACTTCGCTGAACATGGCACTCGCATCGCGAACTTCCGTTCTGTTATGGAAGCAAAAGGTCAGCAACTTGCTATCCTTTTAGATACTAAAGGTCCAGAAATCCGTACTATCAAACTTGAAGATGGTAACGACGTAGATCTAGTAGCTGGTCAAGAGTTCACTTTCACAACTGACGCAACAGTTGTTGGTAACAAAGACGTAGTAGCAGTAACTTACCTAGGTTTCGCTAAAGACCTAACAGCAGGTAACACTATCCTTGTTGATGACGGCCTAATCGAAATGGAAGTTATCGCAACAACAGAAACTGAAGTTAAGTGTAAAGTTCTTAACAACGGTGCTCTAGGCGAAAACAAAGGTGTTAACCTTCCTGGCGTTTCTGTTCAACTTCCTGCTCTTTCTGAGAAAGACAAAGCTGACCTTAAGTTTGGTTGTGAGCAAGGCGTAGATTTCGTTGCTGCTTCTTTCATCCGTAAAGAAGAAGACGTTAAAGAAATCCGTGAGCTTCTAAACGCTAACGGCGGCGAAAACATCCACATCATCTCTAAAATTGAGAACCAAGAAGGTGTTGATAACTTCGATTCTATTCTTGAAGCTTCTGACGGCATCATGGTTGCTCGTGGCGATCTAGGTGTTGAAATCCCAGCTGAAGAAGTAATCTTCGCTCAAAAAATGATGATCGAGAAGTGTAACCGTGCTCGTAAGATGGTTATCACTGCAACTCAAATGCTTGATTCTATGATCAGCAACCCACGTCCAACTCGTGCTGAAGCTGGCGACGTTGCGAACGCGGTTATGGATGGTACTGATGCGGTAATGCTTTCTGGCGAAACAGCTAAAGGTAAATACCCTGTTGAAGCAGTAACTATCATGGCTCAAATCTGTAACCGTACAGATGGCGCTCTAAAAGCAGAGCTAAGCTCTCGTCTAGATAGCCCACGTCTACGTATCACTGAAGCAGTATGTAAAAGTGCTGTAGATACAGCTGAGAAACTAGCAGCTCCGCTAATTGTTGTTTCAACTGAAGGTGGTAAATCTGCTCGTTCAGTACGTAAGTACTTCCCAACAGCAAACATCATCGCACTAACAAACAACACTAAGACAGCTGCTCAGCTTGTTCTTACTAAAGGTGTAACTCCTGTTGTTGTTGATTCTCTAGACAGCACTGATGACTTCTACATCAACGGTAAGAAACTTGCTCTTGAGTCTGGTTTAGGTAATAAAGGCGATATCGTTGTAATGGTATCTGGTGCATTAGTATCTTCTTGCACAAACACAGTATCTGTACAAGTTCTATAAGAACAACGTATTTATCAAAAAAATATAAAAGAGAGCTTCGGCTCTCTTTTTTTATGAATCTTACTTGCCCAATTAATCAGTACGCTGTATTATCGATCTCATTGGTACTTCGTACCGTTAAATTAATTATCATCGTGTCTCGACTCCACACGACTATTAAATGAGGTTCCAACGTGTCTAGCCCAACTCTGACAGATAAAGTTTGCCAAATGATTCGCCAAGATATTCTTAACGGCGAGCTACTTCCTAGCCAAAAATTGGTCGTTGCTGAATTAAAAGACAAATATAATGTTGGAGCATCTCCAATTCGTGAAGCGCTGGTTCAATTGTCGTGGAGCAAATACGTGAAGTTAGCACCACAAAAAGGCTGTTGGGTTGCACCTGTATCCGTCGTCGAACTTCATGACTTGTATGAAAGCCTACGTGTCGTCTCTTCTGTTTTACTGAAGAAAGCGATTAACTCCGGAGATGAAAACTGGGAGCTTGATGTATTAACGTCTTACCATAAGCTTTCTCGTGTGAAGAATAATCAAGACCATTTTGACTATACGGAATGGGAAGAGAGACATCACCAATTTCATGTCGCTCTATTAGAAGGGGCTGACTCAAAGAATATGTTTGAATTCTTCAGCGACTTAATCAATCAAGTTAAACGCTATCGCTACTTAGCCATGACATCGAACCCAGATAGCTCAAGCGAGCTATTCAACATTGATGAACACGAAATGATCATGAAGCTTGTTTTAGCAAAGAACACCGATCAAGCGCTTGATTTACTTGATAAGCACCTTGCTGGTTCAATGAAAGAAATTGAGACCATCATTAACGCCGCTTAATTTGATGGCGGTTACACGCTAAAGAGCGGCCATGCTGAAAACAAAAAATCGGGTTAAATCCCGATTTTTTGCTATTTAGAATAATATGAATAGTGCTACTAACATTGCTTAATGTCTTCAATGTTCACCATCCAAAAAATTCTTTATGGTGTGTGTTGAGTAACAAAACCATAGGTAAAAAGTAGAGAGCACTTAATTGAATACCCAATACCACCAAAATACCTATCGTGAGCCTCACTAGAAAATGGCTTAACATACGATGCCTCTGTAACTAGACTGTATGATTTCCTTATTATTTTTTGCTTTACTGCACGAATCCTTTCTCAAAAAGATAAGAATTTTTGAATGAAGCATGGTCAATTCAAAAATATATCCACTTACCTTCTACCAAGTTTAGCCTAAAATTGGTTAAGCATTAGACTTTAGTCTAACCACCAATCACCGCTAAATGGCAAAGTATTGCTTAGGAAGTCTTACTTAGCAAATATTGCTTAGAAAGCCTACATTAAGCCGATGTCACTCTGTTACGACCCAATGCTTTTGATTCATAAAGTGCAATATCTGACTTCTTATAAGTTTCACTGCTATCTAAAGTAAAGTTGCTATATCCGATACTTATCGTCACAGGAGCCTCCATAGAGCCCTCAATCAATCGTCGTAACCGGTTTAACAACAACTCCGCATTATCAAGGCCTATACAAGGCATAATGATAGCGAACTCCTCTCCGCCAACTCTCGCGACAAAGTCCGAGTCTCTGACATTCTCTGCCAATAAAGAGGCCACCACTTTTATCACTCGATCGCCTTCATCATGTCCTGAGTTATCATTAATCAGCTTAAAATGGTCAATATCAATCAAGGCTAAACAAGTTTGACTACTTTCAGAACCAGGCGGCAAAAGAGCCGTATGATGATCTATCGTTTCATCAAATTTACGACGATTCCATAACTGAGTTAATGCATCTCTTTCACTTAAGTTTCGGAATTTATCTTCTAACTCTTTTCGCTCAGTAATATCCACAATCGATACTATGTAATAACTGACTTTATCTGAATGATCCAATACACCATGAATTCGAATCAATCCGATAAAAGGAGAGCCCATCTGTGTGAACCACTTCTGTTTCGACGCTATGGATTTCCAGTTATCTTCGAGAAATTTCTTCTTATCAGGCTCAGGAGAGGATGTATAGTCCAGTAAAACAATACTGTGGCTAAGTAAACTCACCACTGATTTCATTTGGTAACGCAGATGTTCAGATTCGCGTGCAGTAAACTCTAACTGGTCAAGTGTTTGATTGGCGATCTGCCTTGCCGTGTCTGTATAAATTGAATCAGCCCGTTGGTGATAGTAAAGCGAAAATAATGATCCCAAGAACAAACTCACGGCTAGAATAACAGCCGCTTCTTTTTTATATCTCACTACCATTCCTACACTTCACGGCACTAATTAATGAAAAAACATTATACCACCCATCATACTTTAAAAAACAATAAAGCCACTTCAAATAAGTGGCTCAAATCAATAAGTGGTCAATTAATTACCGCGATCAATAGTTAGGCTTTTAAGGCACGCTCTCCACGAGCAATTCCTACTACGCCACTTCGAGCGACTTCGATTACGTCGGTAACCTCAGAAATGGCTTGAATGAATGCATCAAGCTTTTCACTTGTACCAGCTAGCTGCACGGTATATTGGGACGCTGTGACATCAACAATCTGCCCTCGGAAAATATCAGCGGTGCGCTTAACTTCCGCGCGAGCAAAACCACCCGCCTTTACCTTCACCATCATCAATTCACGTTCAATGTGCTCAAATTCAGATATTTCTTGAACTTTAAGTACATCTATCAGTTTATGCAGTTGCTTCTGAATTTGCTCAAGCTCTAATGAATCAGATTCAGTGGTAATGTTGAGGCGAGAGAGTGTCTCGTCATCAGTTGGTGAAACCGTCAGTGATTCAATGTTATAACCACGCTGCGAAAATAGCCCTACAACACGAGATAATGAACCCGGTTGGTTCTCTAATAATAGTGAAAGAATATGTCTCATATTAGGTTCTCTCCGTCTTGCTTAGCCACATATTATCCATGCCCTCGCCTTTTATTTGCATAGGGTAAACGTGTTCATTTTCATCCACATTAATATCTACAAAAACCAAACGGTCCTTCATATCCAATGCTTTTTTCAATCCTGCTTCAAGCTCATCAGGTGTGTTAATTCGAATACCAACGTGGCCGTACGCTTCTGCAATGGCCGCAAAATCTGGGACAGAATCCATGTAAGAGTTAGAGTGGCGACCTTGATAAATAATATCTTGCCACTGTTTCACCATACCGAGAAAACGGTTATTCAAATTGATTATTTTCACGGGTATATCGTATTGCATTGCCGTAGACAGCTCTTGAATATTCATTTGAATACTGCCATCCCCCGTCACACATACCACCTCTTCCGTTGGATGAGTAAATTTAACACCTAAAGCGGCAGGAAAACCGAACCCCATAGTGCCGAGGCCACCAGAATTGATCCAGCGACGTGGTTTGTTAAACGGATAATAGAGAGCGGCAAACATTTGGTGCTGGCCAACATCTGACGCAACAAAGGCATCACCACCTGTTAGTTTGTGTAAAGTTTCGATGACTTGTTGAGGCTTAATCCGCTCACTCGACTTGTCATAACTCAAGCAGTTACGTGACTGCCATTGATTAATATCTTTCCACCAGCTTTCTATCGCGGTTTCATCATTCGATCCACCTTGCTCGATAAGCAGTGTCAACATTGAATCAAGTACAACTTCAGCAGAACCAACAATGGGAAGATCAACATGTACGTTTTTAGAGATCGATGACGGATCAATATCGATATGAATTACTTTTGCATCGGGGCAATACTTCTCAAGGTTATTGGTCGTACGATCATCAAAACGAACACCAATACCGAAAATAAGATCCGCATTATGCATGGTCATATTGGCTTCGTAGGTGCCGTGCATACCTAGCATGCCTAACGCATTTTTGTGGGTGCCAGGAAAAGCGCCAAGACCCATTAAGGTGCTTACCACTGGAAGATTTAAGCTTTCAGATAGCTGCATAATTTGACGATCCGCTTCCGAAATTATGGCACCTCCCCCAACATAAAGTACGGGTTTCTTAGCTTCTAAAAGCGCTTTCAAGGCTTTCTTTATCTGTCCTTTATGACCTGTCGTTGTTGGGTTGTATGAACGCAACTTAATCGACTCAGGATAATGGTAAGGGAATTTTATTTGTGGATTCATGACATCTTTTGGCAAATCGACCACCACAGGTCCAGGTCTGCCCGTTGATGCAATATAGAAGGCTTTCTTTATGGTCTCTGGAATGTCTTCTGCTTTCTTAACCAAAAAGCTATGTTTCACGACAGGGCGCGAAACCCCCACCATGTCACACTCTTGGAAGGCATCATTACCGATAAGGTTATTAGGCACGTTTCCTGATAGCACAACCATAGGAATGGAGTCCATATAAGCAGTCGCAATACCCGTAATTGTATTCGTCGCTCCAGGTCCAGAACAGACAAGCACCACACCCGGTTTACCCGATGCTCTCGCATAGCCGTCCGCCATGTGTGTCGCTGCTTGTTCATGACGAACAAGAACATGCTGTATATCGTCCGTTTTTGCGTGCAAAGCATCGTATATATCAAGCACTGAACCACCCGGATAACCGAAAATTTGCTCAACACCTTCATCAATCAAAGACTGTACGATCATCTCTGAGCCAGATAACATTTCCATCTATATTCTCCTTACCTGAAACCATCTGTATTGGTAATACGGTTGGCTCTGGTTTTCCATAGTCTAGGTCTTATTTTTAGCCTAAATCGAAATACTTCCACTTTTCGGCTATGCCTTCCTTTTGTCATAACAAAAAGAGAGGGTACGCAACAACTGTAACCCTTTATTATCATTGGGTCTAATGGGGGTTTTGAAAGGTTTTTATAAATATTCTATCGTTAGTGAAAATAAAAGATGAAGATGCCAACTAGTAAGCCCAGATCAGGCTTAACTTTCATACTGGGCAAATAAAAGAGGATAATATTTTAATAGAAAGTGCTAAATCGTCATCAAAATACGAAATAAAAGTGTGTGATAAAACAGGCTTCAATTTGTAAGCTGCAACAAAAATCCCCCACTAATAATTCAATATTAAAATGGGGGATTTTTAAGCAACTGAAAATTTATCTCACAGAAAATTACTTATCTTTCTTCTTTTCTGTGTACATTTCTTCAATTTCGTCCTGATACCTATCGTTAATGACTTTACGACGCAATTTCTGAGTTGGCGTCAACTCACCTTTGTCCATCGAAAAAGCTTTCGGTAGCAACTTAAATTTCTTCACTTGCTCGAATTTCGCTAGCTCAGTCTGTAAGCCATTCACTCGCTTTTCAAACATCTCTACCACTTCATTATGTTTAATCAGCTCTAAGCGATCGTGGTACTTAATATTAAGCTCTTTCGCGTACTCTTCTAGCGTATCGAAACAAGGAACAATCAATGCGGAAACAAATTTACGCGTATCAGCAATAATCGCAATCTGTTCAACATAATGATCTTTACCGATCGCACCTTCAATCACTTGCGGTGCTATGTATTTACCACCTGATGTTTTCATCAGCTCTTTGATTCGGTCGGTAATGAATAAATTGCCATTCTCATCAAAATGACCAGCATCTCCTGTTTTCAAAAAACCGTGTTCATCAAACGTTTTTTCGGTCTCTTCTGGCATCTTGTAGTAGCCGCGCATCACCATAGGACCACGAACAAGAATCTCATTATTCGCACCAATTTTAACTTGTGCGCCAGGCATCGACATACCAATAGAATCTGGGTTGAAGCATTTATCATCCCAGCAAGATACCGTTGCTGTTGTTTCTGTCATGCCGTAGCCAAGCTTGACGTTAATACCGATAGCATGGAAAAAACGGCCTATCGTTTCATCTAGCTTCGCACCACCACATGGCATGAAGTTGATTCGACCACCAAGCAGTGCTCGTAACTTAGACAGAACTAATTTATCCGCCAAGCGATGGCTTCTCTGTAACATAAATGACGGAGTACGACCTTCTTGGTGACACACCGACATTTTCGCACCCATGTTCACCGCCCAAGTAAAGAGCACTTTACGGATAAACGGGGCTTTAGACACTTTTTCATGAATAGCTGAGAATATTTTTTCATAAAAACGCGGTACAGCTGACATCACGGTTGGGCGTAATTCAGTTAGCGCATCACGAACTTGCATCGTATCTTGCAGGTAACAGTTAGTCGCACCGTTGTACAATACGTAGAAGCTCCATGCACGTTCAAATACATGTGATAGTGGTAAGAATGCAAGAGAGACATCATCAGGCGTTAAGCTTAATCGCTCATCATGTGCTTGAAGCTGAGAGCCGATATTCATGTAATCAAGCATCACACCTTTAGGCTGCCCTGTGGTACCAGAAGTGTAGATTAACGTCAGCAAGTCATCCATATTGGCATCAGCAATACGTTTATCCAGCTCTGGTTGATGAGCCTCATCCGCCGTTGCCATGAAATCAGCCCATGACATCGCAAACTCATGACCTTGAAGATCGACCGTTGCCGACATTGCAACAATTAACTCTAATTGCTCACACTCTTCATAAAGAGTAACAGCAGCATCAAATTGAGCCTGCTCTCCAACAAACAGAACTTTAACATCTGCATTTTGAATAATGTATGACGATTGTGCTGGTGTGTTGGTCGGATAAATAGGAACCGTGACAACACGAACCTGAAGCGAACCAAAATCGGCGAAACTCCATTCAGGCATGTTGTTCGAAAAGATACCAATTTTATCCTGAACTTTTAAACCTCGAGAGAGTAAAGCTAAAGAAAGTGTGTCTATCTGCTGACCAAACTGTTTCCAGCTAATATCTTGCCAAGCATTATTTTTTTTATGCTTTAGGGCTGCACGGTCTCCGCCTTTTGCTACTTGCTCACGGATTTTTTTTACGATGTGAAAATCTAAGTTGGCCATGTCTCTTACCTTTGGCTTACACCTGTAAGCGTTTGAGCGCACAAGTGTACCTTCGATGTAAAAAAAGGCAACTGACGAGTGTCAAAGTTATCACTAATAGTTTGCTATACCCTAAAATAATACCTCGTCTTAAAACCATAAAAAAACCCTAAACAGTGATTCACGGTTTAGGGTTAAAGCAACAGAGCTATCGGACCGTTATTTCACTGCAACAACTTCACCGCAGATCATCATCAGCTGATCTCGTAACCAGATATGGCCTTTGTCTTTTTCGCTCGACTCATGCCAGCTCAAGTAGCCGCAAATAGATGCATTATCAAATGGGAACTGGATGATATTCAGTTGATCCTTATTTGCCGCATTTTCAACCATCCAGCGTGGTGCGATGGTCACTAATTCTGACTGCCCCACAACGTACAATACATTACTTAAACTCGTCCCTTCATAGTAAGCAGGACAATCTAAGTCTCGATACGCTTGCTCAGAGAAACTACGCTGACCGTGAATTTTAGATAGCTTGGCATGTTTCTCATTCAGCAGCTGATTTGCCGTCACATCACCTTGAATACGTGGGTGAGAACTTGAAGTAACAACAACTAACTCATCTTGGAATATTTCAGTGCTAGAGAAGCCTTGCTCATCAAAACGAGCGTAATCAATCACAAAGTCGATCTCTTGGTAACGCATACGCTCAGAAAGCTTACGGTCAAATTCCGCATCCATATGAAGTTGGACATCGGGTGCTTGTTCATGGATATTGGTCATGATTTTCGGTGCAAAACGCATGTCGCAAGGGCTACAAATCGCCAGCTTGAACAGTCGAGTTGAAGACTCAGGATTAAATACAGAACTTGGCAGTTCATTACGAATTAATTGCAACGCTTGGCGCATCGGTCCGAATAGTTGACGAGCTCGTTGAGTGGGTTGAATACCACGGCCTTGACGCATGAAGAGTTCATCATTGAACATAACTTTTAACCGAGCCACTGCATTGCTGACTGCTGGTTGAGACATCCCTAAATTGTGCGCTGCACGGGTAATATTTTGCTCCTGCATAACAGCATCAAACACTGTCAGAAGGTTCAAATCAACTCCACGTAAAGTACTTTCCATTCGGTAGCTTGCAATGGCACTCATTGCATTTTTCTTATCTAACATAGGGGGCGCCTCTTACTGGTAGTCAATAGTATTTGCTTAAAGTTAGTCGTAATAGATAACCAGAAATTGTCATATTGACGACTCAGATATATCTAGGAACAACACAACTATTAACCAATCAATCTAGCGACACCAACAAGATTGAGAAAGAATCAGCTAATTTTACCCTATTTATATAATTTATCTTTTAAAACAGACTATTACAATTTTATAAAAAACTATAAAAACCACCTTTTTATCACTTTTACATTAAACATCATGGTGAGTTATGGGTTTTGTTACATTTGTTACATTTCATTCCCGCTATGAATGAGTAACGACCCAAACCTAAAAACAGCGTAAATGGGTTAGCCTTAAAATAGATAACATTGATATTTAGCTGTTGTGCACAAATCAAACTCCGGGTAGTTGAGAAACATTGAGACTAAAAAGCCCTGAACGCATCAAGCATTCAGGGCCTATTTTTTGTATCACAGAATCAAACGAACGAAGATTAGGCTTCCATATCAATTGGCTCATGTTTATGAATTAAGCCAAAGTCAGCCAACACCGCATAAGCGGCTGGTATCATGAACAACACCAATAATGTAGAAGCAAAAATCCCGAAGACGATGGAGATGACTAGAGGTTGAATCACCTGCGCTTGAAGGCTCGTTTCCATTAGCAGTGGTAATAACCCAGCGGCGGTTGTCATCGAAGTTAAAAACACTGCGCGGAATCTTTCTCGACTCGCTTTTACGACTGAATCATGGACATTATCACCTTCATCCACATGGTGACGAATGTACTGCACTAATAGAATAGAGTCATTGACCACTATCCCCGCTAACGATACAAACCCCATGATGCTCGGCATACTTAAAGAGTGTCCTAATAGCCAATGTCCCCACACAACACCAATGAAAGCCAATGGGATCGCAAGCATCACGACAAAAGGTTCTAAGTAGCTACGGAACTGGAAACTTAAGATAATAAATACACCAAACAATCCAAGTAAGAAACCTTTCCCCATTGAGGCTCCCGTTTTCGCAGAGTCTTTTGCTTCGCCTTCAAAATCAAATCGAAGTCCTGAGTACTTATCTAACAATTTCGGCATTTCATCGGTTTGAAACTGGCGAACAATTTCAGTCGAGCTGGCCTTCTTGTTATCTATGTCACCATATACGCTGATCGTTCTTAAACCATCAATACGTTGAATTCGTACATAGTTACGCTGGAAATCTAATGTTGCCAGTGTGGCCAGTGGGATTTGGCTTCCATCTGGTGTAATAATGGGGAAGTTAGACAAGCGTTGAAGATCACCCGCTTCCGTTTTATTTAAACGCACTTCAATCGAAATATTCTCAACACCAAGCTGTATTTCATCGGCACTTTGACCAAAAAATGCAGCCCTTAGCTGTGCCGCGATCATCTGCCCATTCACGCCATACGTTTCCGCACCGGGTCTGAGCTTAACGAGAATCTCCTCTTTACCCATTCGCATGTCATCAAGCACACCCGTCACACCATCGAATGTGTTCAAATAGGTTTGAATATCAATGGATGCCTGTTTTAGTTCATCCAAGTCATTATGCTTTACTCGGATCTCAATAGCTCGGCCACCAGGCCCCATAGTTGGTTGCTTGAAGACCATGGAGATCGGTTCCGCAAGATCTCCGACATCTTCGCGCCATGCATCAACAAAATCATCGATTCGAGTGTTACGGCTCTCTGCCCCAAGGAGATCCAAACGCACCGTCGCCAGATGTGGTCCAGATTCATTGGCATCCGCATTAACATTAAACTTACTGGTAATATGCTCTACGAGTGGGATCCCATTCTCAACCTCTTTAGACCACGCTTCATTAAGTCGCTTCGCTGATGAGACCACCTGCTCAACGACTTTTTCAGTGTGCATCAGTGATGTGCCGGGAGGCAGGATGATGCGAACCTCAGCAGTATCACCATCAAGATCAGGGAACGGAACAAATTTCACCCCACCACCTACGATTAAAGAGATGGATATCAGCATCAGCGCAACTACACCACCCAAGAAGGCATAACGAAACTGAACCACTTTTCCAACGGCATTAACCAACGTGGTATTACGAAATTGCTCAAATCTATCTAGCAAAACACGTTTGAATTTTAGCGGAGCCTTCTCTTTCTTCTCTTTATGCAATGAATGAGCAAGGTGGTTGGGTAGAATTAGAAACGCTTCGATTAGGCTTAATGATAAGACTAAAATCAGTACTTGCGGCACCGCTTTTAACACGGCCCCCATTTCACCCTCTAAAAAGAGCAAGCTACCAAAAATACATACTGTGGTTAAAAATGAGGAGAGCACGCCAGGGAATACTTTTCGAACGCCATTATAGACCGCATCGTCAATATTCTGGCCTCTGTCTAAGTGGGACGCGATCGATTCAGCAATCACAATCGCATCATCCATCATGATCCCTATTGCCATTAGCAAACCAACCAGTGACATGATGTTGATCGATAAGCCGATATTAGCCATCAAGAATAGACCGCCCAAAAATGCGACGGGTAAACCTGCCGCCACCCAAAAAGAGTAGCGGAAGCTAAAAAATAGCCACATGGTAGCAAACACAAGAATGATCCCTTGCCATCCGTTCTTGACCATCATGGTCAGACGATCCCACAATACTGATGAGAGATCATTGGTCAATTGTAGCGTTACGCCATCCGGTGCAATTTTACGTTGGTCTTCCACAAATCGCGTGACTTGATCTTTGATTCTCAGCGCGTCATCTTCTTTGTTTTTACTGATCTTCAGTAACGCAGATGGCTTACCATCAAACAATACTTTCTGTTCATCCAACTCAAAACGATCGGTGATCGTGGCGATATCTCGTAAACGGATCAAGGATCCATTTGCGCCCGATGCTACGACGATCGATTCCAACTCTTCTGGCGTCACTCGACGTTCATCAAAACGGATTAAAAAGTTTTTATCTCGAGTTTCAATACTACCACTCGGTAATTTAACGTTCTGACGCCCGATCTGTTCCGCGATATCACCGACGCTTAACCCTAATTGACGAATAGCTTGAGTATCAAGCTCTACACGATACTGGTGATCTGAAAAGCCACTAACCGACACCAAAGAGACGCCATAATCAAGCTTCATGGTGCGTTTAAGATCTTCAGCATAAGCCTTTAACTCTGGCCAACTGGTATCGGCTGTGATCGCAACATCAACAACGGGCTCATTCCAGTCAAGCTCTTGAACCATTGGTGATTCGATCTCAGTGGGAAAATCATTGATTGAGTTGATCTGAGTTTGGACATCCACCAGCATTCGTCCGATGTCTGCTTTCTCATTCAACTTTAAGATCAACCGAGCCGAACCTTCAACCGCTTCACACTGAGTCTCTTCAATATTAGCTAAGCCATCCACCGAATCTTCCATACGTACACATAAGCTCTCCTCAACTTCTTGAGGGGAGGCTCCGGGATAGATCACACTCGCCATGATGTATGGAGGATCAAACTCTGGAAAGGTTTCACGTTTGATCGTCGATAAAGATGTGATACCAAGTACGAGCAAACCCAGCATCAATAAGTTTGCGGCCGTTGGATGGCGAGAGAAAAAACGGATCATGACTCGTCTCCTACTTGATTCGCTCCTGTACTATTGACTGAGTTCACCGTCGCTTCGCGTAGCATCATTCCATCAATCGCAGGAAGAAGATCATTCAGAACCAAGCGTTCTCCTTGTTCGATATCCCCATTGATAACGACTTGGTTATCTCTGCGGTACAACACTTCAATCGTTCGGATTTCCAATCGAGATTCAGGGCTCATAAGGTAGATGCGATTGCCATGCAATGCTCTTTCAGGAATCACCCAGCTTGGTTGCTGCTGACCTTCAATGGTCGCTTGCACAAACATCCCATTGACTAAAGGCGGTAAACTTTCCGGAGTCAGATCGGCGTAATTTTGCGTCGCTTCTAAAATGACACCAGCAGTCGCTTGATTCACATCAACCGTTTCACTGATACGTGCAACTTTCGCAGGCCAAATGGCTTTTAAATTACCACTGTTCAATTCAATTTCTGCGTTAATGAACGCCATATCCGGTTTAGGAATACCTGCATCATCGCGAGTAAACGAACCAACACTTGAAGCAAGGGTATGCATGTCATGAATCGAAAGTTGTGCTTCTACTTCCATTACATCCATTCCATGCCCTACCACCATCGTTTGCTGTAAGTTCACCACTTGGTTTATCTCGATATCCACACTGGCGATTCGTAAAGAACGAGGTAAGCGGATCGATGTTTTATCTAATGAACGCTGGGCTTCTTGGACCTTCGATTGATTCACTCTAACAACAGCTTGCGCAACTTTCTGCTCGTCAGGAAAAAGCTGTAGTTGATTCTTCATATCTTGGACGAGTTTTTGCTGGGATAAATAGCTTTGCGTCTGTTGATCCACATCAGACTGAGAAGAGAGACCCTTCTTACGTAAATTTTCGATACGTCCTAATTCTTGTTTACTCAATGACAAACGGTTTTGTTCGATTCCAAGCGTTTGTTGTAAGTTTCGCTCTTCTAACGACAGTTTCGCTAATTGAGTCTGGCTTGACTTCAGATCCGCTTGAGCTTGGGTCAACTTTAATTCGTAATCTAGGGGATCAATTCTGATAATTTCAGTATCTTTCGGAAGTACCTGACCTTTCTCTAAATTGGGGTGACGATACACCACCTTCCCTGTGACTTCTGCGATCGCTTTCCATTCAAATTTAGGCGTCACTTTGCCATAACCAATAGCGACAGGAGCCATGGATTTAAGTTCTAACGGCATCGTATCCACAAGTCGGGCTCTATCGGTGGCAGGGTTTGTCGGTAAATCAGGGCGTAAATTAATCGCCAGTACTAAAACGACAACACCTACCGCTAACGCAGGGAAGAAAAGAAATTTGCGGTTCACTTTCATTATTCTGGTCCTTGAATATTATCTTTTTGGATAAAACCATGAGTCATCAATTTGATGTTATGTTCGAGTAATCGATTTAGAAATTCTTCATTGATTTCGATGCCATGAAAAGCAAGTAGAGGGGGAGGAGCGATAAAGGGAAAAACCATTAAGCTTATATAAGAGACCCGACATAACTTGGGATCCATTCCGGGTTTCAGTACACCACGTTCAACAAGCTTGTCAAAAATGACATCTTGAGCCGGTTTCGTCACATCAAGGAATACTTTTTCTAGTAACTCCCTTTGCATTTCAGAAGGCGGCATATTCATCACTTGGGCAATCAAACGGGGAAACTTCGGTACCTTAACCATCTCTTTATAATAAGTTCGCATCAAGTCTAGAAAGTTCTCTTGGTTGCTATCTTGAACTAACTTATTCATCTGTAGCTGCATCGGGCGTAATGTTTCTCGCAACATGGTTTCGAACAACCCCGCCTTATTACCAAAATAATACCGGATCATTGCGATGTTGACGCCCGCGCGTTCTGCAATGAGGCGAGTTGATACCTTGTCATAAGGCTGAACCACAAACAGATCACGAGCATGCTGAATCAACAGCGCTCTAACATCCACATCTTGCTGAGGTCTCCCTGCTTTTCTCGTTGTCACGGCCGCCCTTCTCTACTCAATTAATCATGCGATTAATTATAGGTAGAAATGAATCAAATAAGCAGGAGATTAATTCAACACTAATCAATCAAGTGATTAATTAATCGAATCAAGCTCATAGAAACGTAAAATGTTAATTTAGTGGTCATTAACTCAACACGCCTATCGTCTATTTTCCTCTCTTTCTCTTGTTAACAATAAACCAACTCTACATATAAAATATTAACCTGCATATATAAAATCACGTGACATCATCAGCAGGAAGATATTGGAATAATCAGCATAAAACACCAAATAAAGCACCCACAAGAGTCAATTACAAAGATTCCCTTCTAAGTGTGAGGAGGATAATAGATTTTCTTGTTTGACGCTTAATGAAATTTACGGTAAATATGTGGTTAACAAATTTTAAGGATACTTGTGTAATGATGTTAACTTCGCCACTTCTACTGAACCTCCTCCTGATCGTGAGCAATGCACGCGGGTAGGTTGTGAACGGCGAATATGTACACAATTTCTAGAAACCCGCACTTGATGCGGGTTTTTTTATAACGGTAAAAATTTAAGCGTGCTACGCATATAAAACCAACGATCACCTTAAAATTATTCTATGGAAGTAAACGGTCTACATCGGAAGAAGGAAGCACTCATGAACGATCAAGTCATCATTTTCGACACCACATTACGTGATGGCGAACAAGCACTCTCCGCCAGTTTGACAGTGAAAGAAAAACTGCAAATTGCCTATGCGCTTGAACGACTGGGTGTCGATGTAATCGAAGCCGGTTTTCCAGTCTCTTCACCTGGCGATTTTGAATCCGTCCAAACTATCGCGAGAAATATCAAAAACAGCCGTATTTGTGGTTTGTCTCGTGCTGTCGCCAAAGATATTGATGCCGCTGCCGAAGCGTTAAAAGTGGCAGAAGCGTTCCGTATTCACACCTTTATTTCAACCTCGACGGTTCATGTTCAAGATAAGCTTCGTCGCAGCTATGATGACGTTGTCGAGATGGGCGTCAAAGCGGTAAAACACGCTCGTAACTATACCGATGATGTGGAATTTTCTTGCGAAGATGCTGGTCGTACACCGATCGATAACCTTTGCCGCATGGTTGAAGCGGCGATTAATGCTGGCGCTAACACCATCAACATTCCAGATACGGTTGGCTACACGGTTCCTAATGAGTTTGGTGGCATTATCCAGCAGCTATTCAACCGCGTACCGAACATCGATAAAGCCATCATTTCGGTTCACTGCCATGATGATTTAGGCATGTCGGTTGCTAACTCTATTGCGGCGGTTCAAGCCGGGGCTCGCCAAGTAGAAGGCACCATCAATGGTATTGGCGAGCGTGCGGGTAACTGTTCATTAGAAGAGATTGCAATGATCCTTCAAACCCGTTCTGAGTTTCTAGGGGTTCGAACAGGGCTTAAAAATGATGAAATCCACCGCACCAGCAAGCTAGTCAGTCAACTGTGCAATATGCCAATTCAAAGCAATAAAGCCATTGTTGGGGCGAACGCTTTTAGCCACTCTTCTGGTATCCACCAAGATGGCATGCTTAAGAATAAAAATACTTATGAGATCATGACTCCAGAGTCGATTGGTCTGAAAAACCAAGCGTTGAACCTAACCAGTCGTTCTGGCCGTGCCGCTGTTAAGAGCCACATGGATGGGATGGGTTACAAAGAAGAAGAGTATAACCTCGATACGCTTTACGCTGATTTCGTGAAACTGGCCGACCGTAAAGGCCAAGTCTTTGATTATGATTTAGAAGCATTGATGCATTTCGCTAACCTTCGTGATGAAGATGATTTCTATAAGCTGAACTATCTAAGTGTGCAATCAGGCAGTGTAATGGCGACCACCAGCATCAAGTTATTATGTGGTGATGAAGAAAAATGCGAAGCCGCTGTCGGAAATGGTCCCGTTGATGCTCTTTACCAGTGTATTTACAAATTAACGGGTTACGAAATCGTATTGGACAAGTTCCACCTAACCGCGAAGGGTGAAGGTGAGGATGGTTTAGGCCAAGCCGATATCATTGCTAACTATAAAGGTCGTAAATATCACGGTACTGGCTTAGCGACCGATATTATCGAAGCGTCTGGCCAAGCACTACTGCATGTAATCAATAGCATTCACCGAGCCGATCAAATTGCTGAAATGAAACAAAAGAAGATTGCCGCAGTTTAGAAGAAGCAGACAATAATTTTAAGTCAGAGGAAGTAAACTCTCCCCTGACTGACCAAGTTAAATAAAAAGATTAAAGGATTAACATGACGAATAAAACATACAAGATTGCCATTTTACCGGGCGATGGTATTGGCCCAGAGGTGATGGAACAAGCGCATAAAGTACTGGATGCCATTGAGAAAAAACACGCGATTTCATTCTCTCGCGAACAACATGATGTTGGCGGTATTGCGATTGATAACCACGGCTGCCCACTTCCTGAAAGTACTGTGAAAGGCTGTGAAGAATCTGATGCCGTATTATTTGGTTCTGTTGGTGGTCCTAAGTGGGAGCACCTTCCACCAAACGATCAACCGGAACGTGGTGCTCTACTACCTTTACGTAAGCATTTCCAACTGTTTTGTAACCTTCGTCCAGCCCAGATCCATAAAGGATTAGAAAACTTCTCTCCATTGCGTGCTGACATTTCAGAGCGTGGTTTTGATATCGTGGTGGTTCGTGAACTGACTGGTGGTATCTACTTTGGTCAGCCAAAAGGTCGTGAAGGCGAAGGGCCAAACGAGAAAGCATTTGATACTGAAATTTATCACCGTTATGAAATTGAACGTATCGCCAAAATTGCTTTTGAGTCGGCTCGTCTACGTAATAAGAACGTATACTCAATCGATAAAGCCAACGTTCTACAAAGCTCCATTTTATGGCGTGAAGTGGTCGAAGAGATCGCTCAAGATTACCCAGATGTAAAACTAAACCACATGTATATTGATAACGCGACCATGCAACTAATCAAAGACCCTTCTCAATTTGATGTGATGCTGTGTTCAAACATCTTTGGTGACATCATCTCTGATGAGTGCGCGATGATCACAGGTTCAATGGGCATGCTTCCTTCTGCAAGCCTGAATGAGAGCAACTTTGGTTTGTATGAACCAGCAGGTGGTTCAGCGCCTGATATCGCAGGTAAAAACATCGCAAACCCAGTAGCTCAGATCTTATCTGCAGCACTGATGTTACGTTACAGCCTAGGTGAAGAAGAAGCAGCACAAAGCATTGAAGCTGCCGTATCTAAAGCGCTGTCAGCCGGGGAACTCACGGCGGATCTAGCCGGTGATAAGCCAGCACTAACGACCTCAGCAATGGGCGATAAAATCGCTGAATACATTTTGAATTCGTAATTCAAGGAAGAAGCAATGTCTAACGCAAAAACATTATACGAAAAAATTTACGATGCCCATGTTGCCGTTGCAGCGGAAGGTGAAAACCCAATTTTATACATCGATCGCCATTTGGTGCACGAAGTGACCTCACCACAAGCGTTTGATGGCCTACGTGAAAAAGGCCGTAAAGTTCGCCAAGTCGGTAAAACTTTCGCAACCATGGATCATAACGTATCGACCCAAACCAAAGACATTAATGCCTCTGGTGAAATGGCTCGTATCCAAATGGAAACACTGTCTAAAAACTGTGAAGAGTTTGGCGTAACCCTTTACGATCTCAACCATAAATACCAAGGTATTGTTCATGTTATGGGGCCAGAGCTTGGTATTACTTTACCGGGTATGACGATTGTTTGTGGTGATTCACACACAGCAACCCACGGCGCATTTGGCTCTTTGGCTTTTGGTATTGGTACCTCTGAAGTTGAGCACGTATTAGCGACACAAACGCTAAAACAAGCGCGTGCTAAAACCATGAAAATCGAAGTTAAAGGCAAAGTAGCCGAAGGCATTACCGCAAAAGATATCGTTCTTGCCATTATCGGCAAAACAACCGCTGCGGGTGGTACAGGCTACGTGGTTGAATTTTGCGGTGAAGCCATTACCGATCTAACGATGGAAGGTCGTATGACGGTATGTAACATGGCAATTGAGCTAGGCGCTAAAGCCGGTTTAATTGCACCTGACCAAACCACATTTGATTACATCACTGGCCGTAAATTTTCACCTCAAGGGGAAGATTTAACGGCAGCTATCGAGTACTGGTCTTCACTAAAAACGGATGATGACGCAGAATTTGATGCAGTAGTCACCCTTGATGCTTCAGAGATTAAACCGCAAGTGACTTGGGGCACAAACCCGGGTCAAGTGATTGCCGTTGATCAACCAATCCCTGCACCTGAGAGTTTTGCTGACCCAGTAGAAAAAGCGTCTGCTGAAAAAGCATTAGCTTACATGGGGCTTGAAGCGGGTAAATCTCTGTCTGATTACAATGTCGATAAAGTATTTGTTGGCTCATGTACTAACTCACGTATTGAAGACATGCGCGCGGCGGCGGCTGTAGCCAAGGGCAATAAAGTGGCGGCTCATGTTCAAGCTCTGATTGTTCCAGGTTCTGAACAAGTAAAAGCACAAGCAGAAAAAGAAGGTTTGGATGTGATATTTAAAGAAGCTGGCTTTGAATGGCGTCTACCGGGTTGTTCTATGTGTCTTGCTATGAACAACGACCGACTAGGCCCACAAGAGCGTTGTGCATCAACATCTAATCGTAACTTTGAAGGTCGCCAAGGCCGTGATGGTCGAACTCACCTAGTCAGTCCAGCGATGGCTGCGGCTGCCGCAATTGCGGGTCACTTTGTTGATATTCGCACCATTACTGAACACGCATAAAAGGAATTTACTATGTCAGGTTTTAAGCAACATACAGGTCTAGTCGTTCCTTTAGATACGGCAAACATTGATACGGATGCCATCATACCAAAGCAATTTTTACAAAAAGTAAATCGCATTGGTTTTGGTAAACACCTATTTCATGATTGGCGTTTTCTTGATGATGCAGGTGAACAACCTAATCCAGAGTTTGTGATGAATGCCCCTCGCTATCAAGGCGCTACGGTTCTGCTTGCCCGTGAAAACTTTGGTTGTGGCTCCTCGCGTGAACACGCACCTTGGGCACTCGCGGATTATGGCATCCAAGTGATGATCGCCCCAAGTTTTGCTGATATTTTTTACGGCAACTCCATCAATAACCAAATGGTACCCGTTCGCTTAACGGAATCTGAAGTCGATGAGATCTTCCAGTTTATCGAAGCAAACGAAGGGGCTAAAGTTACAATAGATTTGGAAGCCATGTTAGTCACAGCGAATGGTAAGCAATACTCTTTTGAGATTGATGAATTCCGTCGCCACTGCTTATTGAATGGGTTAGATAATATTGGTTTAACGCTGCAACACGCGGATAAGATTGCTCAATACGAAACCTCTATTCCCAACTTTTTAAAATAGATAATTCGGTCATCGTTTTAAAGGTAAGAATAGCGATAAAGGTGAGTCATGTATGTGGCTCACCTTTTTCTTGTTTAACTTGAAATATAATACGAAGCGACAAGGTCTGATAAGTTAAGCTGTATCATTCAAATTACTAGTGGAGCCTTCAATGAAATACATTTTATCCATCCTCATCATTCTCTTCTCCACCTCTAGCCTTGCGGCGCCAAAATCTGACTTGTGGTCTTATTGGAATCAAAGTGACGAAACAAACACAGCCAAAATATCTCATCAATCTTGGCAGGAGATTTTAAATCAATACTTGAGCGTTGAAGGTGAAAACACCCTTTTTTCGTATGACAAAGTGACTATTGCCGATCAAAACAAACTCACGAATTATCTAAAGCAACTCGCGTCGCTGGATCCTCGCCACTATTCAAAAGACGAACAATATGCCTATTGGATCAACTTCTATAACGCCCTAACCGTCAACATCATCATCGAAAATTACCCGATAGAGTCAATAACCAAGCTTGGTGGGTTCTTCAGTTTTGGACCTTGGGGAGAGGACATCACGACGGTTGCAGGAAAAACGTTGACCTTAAATGATATTGAACACCGAATCTTGCGTCCAATCTGGCAAGATCCACGTACCCATTATGCCGTTAATTGCGCCAGTTTAGGTTGTCCAAATTTACAAGCTACAGCATTCCGCGCCGACAATGCCGAACAACTGCTTGAGCTCGCAGCGACTCAATACATTAATAGTGACAAAGGTGTTTTGCGACAAGGTAAGAACTTACAGCTCTCTTCGATATATGACTGGTTCATTGAGGATTTTGGTTCAGAAGAGATGTTATTTCAGCACTTAGGTTCCTATCGAAATGATCTTGCCGATTTCAAAGGAAAGATCACTTACGACTACGATTGGAACCTAAATAAAAAGTAAGTACGAAAGAATGAGCGTACGACTGCAACCATTAAAAGCGAGAGTTCGGTTGGGTTAAAAACTCAACCTCTTCAGCCGTTGAAGGGCGACCTAAAACATCATTACGATGAGGGTAACGCCCAAAACGCTCAATAATCACTTTGTGTTTATGTTCAAATTCAACGTTCCCTTCAAGACCATTCGATTCAAACAGCGCCACCGCTTGTTGATGAATTTTTAATGATTCACTATGCATGAAAGGCATGTATAAGAAACTACGCTGAATCGCCGTCAGTTGTTGATCACAGCCTTGCGCAATCGCCTCTTGAGCTAATCCTAATGCAAGTGGGTCAGCAGAGAACGCTTGTGCAGTATCTCGATATACATTGCGCGAGAACTGATCAAGAACAATGATCTCTGCTAAACGCCCTTCCGCACTATCCCTCCAGTCAAACAACTCACTTTGAGCAGCTTGAATCAACAAACCCCCAAAGCGCTGCTGAATACAAGAATCCAGTTCATCATTACGGCTGAACCAATCTGCGGGAGTCAACTCTTCAAACCAAAACGTCAGTACATCCTTATACATAGATAGCTCCTTGCTATTTAATGCCTTTCACTTTCTTAATTAAGTCATAAGCATTTTGGATCTCTTGTGCTTTCTCTTTTGCAACATTCATCATTTCTGGTGGTAAGCCTTTCGCCATCAACTTATCAGGGTGATGTTCGTTCATCAGTTTACGGTGAGCACGTTTAAGCTCTTTTGGCTCAGTATCTTCACTCACACCTAGTACATTATAGGCATCGGCCAATTGACTTGCTTGTGAGGCTTGTTGCCAATTACCTTGCTGGCCATGCCCACCTTGTTGACCACCACCCTGCTGAAAACGAAACGCGGCCTCTTGCATGTGCAAACGACGTTCTAGTTGTTCAGCAGAAAATCCAAGACCTTGCGCTATTTTATGTAAAACACTGCGCTCACTCGGATCGAGTTGACCATCTGCAAATGCGGCGGAGATTTGTAATTCTAAGAAGAACTGCATTAAATCAAAACGCCCTCCCGTCGAAACACGGACGCGTTGTAGCACTTCATCTAAAGGGAAATCTGACTCTTTACCATCACGAAATGCATCTTGCGCCGCTTTCCGTTGTTCGCCATGAAGATTCATGCGTTCCATCATGGTTGAAGCTAATTGGATCTCTTCACGTGTAACTTGGCCTTTTGCTTTTGCTACATGTCCCATCACCGAAAATGCGGCTTTAAAGAACTCGTTCTGACGCTCCACTTGGCTTGGCCCTGAACCAAAACCAGCCGTTCTAAAGCCGGCCTGATTTAAGCGACGAGCTTTGTCAAATTGATGACCTAGAAAAAGTCCGAACATGGCGCCCAACGGGCCACCAAATAAAAAACCAAAAAAGGCGCCAAGAATTTTGCCAAAAATCTGCATTATGTGTTCTCTATCTATGAATTTTTTAGGAGTAATGTGGTCTTATAGTGCTGGATGCATTTATTTCCTTTATCATAAGGGAGATAATTTTTTCTCATTTCGGTTGTATGTTAAACAACCGCTAAGTTAGTGACAAAGGATAGTTCAATTCAATGCAATGTTTTTCCCGCACCTTTTTAGCCGCTTCTATTAGCGCCGCTTTGTTAGTGCCAACCGCCCAGGCAGAAACTACCGCAACTGATAGTGTGCAGGAAATGCCCTCTACAGATCAATGTTTGATCGACTCTTCTGTCAATTCTAATGCGAATCAAGAGCCTATTGTTGTCACTGCCGATAGCTTAGAAGCGATTAATGGCGATAAAGCTTCATACTCTGGTGACGTCAAAATCACTCAAGGCCAGAAGGTTATTTCTGCCGATAAAATCACACTGCATCAACAAGATAACATTGCAATAGCTGAAGGTAATGTGCATTTTACTGATGGGCAATTTGAAGCCAATTCGACCCGCGTAACTAGCGATTTAGCCAGCAATGAGTTTGAATTAGAAAATACTCAATATAACTTTGTTTGCCAACAAGGTCGTGGGGATGCCGTTTATATCTCAAAAACAGGTAAAGCGGTTTACCAATTACAAGATGGTTCTATCACCTCATGTCCCGATGGTGACAATTCATGGCGCATGGTTGCATCTGAAATCAAAGTCGATCAAAACGAAGAGAGCGCCACATTCTATCACCCAAGATTTGAAGTGCTCGATGTCCCTATTTTCTATGCCCCTTATATAACGGTACCAATCGGTAATACAAGAAAGACGGGCTTCTTATTCCCAAGCATCGCTTATGGTTCTAGTGATGGTTTTGAATTTGAGATGCCATTTTATTGGAATATTGCTCCGGATTATGATGCCACCATTACCACGCTTTATATGCAAGAGCGTGGAACAAAGTTTGATGCTGACTTCCGCTACCTAACCGATGGATTTGGTGAAGGTGAGATTAAAACCGAATATTTAGGTTCAGATAGAAAATATACCGACCCAGGTGAGCGTTGGGCTTTTCAATATAAACACGACGGTATCATCAATAGCAACTGGAGGGTCATGGCAGACTACTCTCAAGTCAGTGATAACGATTATTTCCGTGATTTAGACTCTGATATTGGTAAGCGTGAAGATGGCCAACTCATGCAAGAAGGCGCGGTATTTTATCGCTCACAATTTTGGGATATGTCACTGCAAGTTCGTGATTTCCAAGTCTTAGTTGACGATAGTTCACCCTACCGACTACTGCCGCAGGTTGGCTTTAATTATTACACACCTCTTTGGGGGAACTACGTTAACTTTGATCTAAAGAGTCAAGTTAGCCGCTTTGATACTAATGACAAAGCCAAACCATCGGCTACTCGTGCTCATATAGAGCCCGGAATTACCATTCCCCTATCAAATACATGGGCGAGTTGGACAACCGAAGCTCGAGTCTTAGCAACCTACTATCAGCAAGATCTAGATAGCATCACACAAGATACCAACAATCTAAAAAATAGCTTAGATGAGAGAGTTTCTCGCGTCATTCCAGAGTTTCGAACTCATGCAGGAATTTATCTAGAGCGTGAAACTCAAATATTTGATGGCTATGTACAAAGTTTAGAGCCACAAGTTCAATACTTATACGTACCAGATGAAGATCAAACCAATATTTATAACTACGATACAACTCTGCTACAAACCGACTATTACGGACTGTTCCGCAGTCGTAAATACAGCAGTGTTGATAAAGTCGCACCAGCAAACCAAGTCAGCTATGGCGCAAGTACTCGCTTTTTTGATGAGAGCTACAAAGAGCGTCTGAACATCTCATTTGGTCAGATTTACTACATCGATAAGACCACTAAAATCGCGTCGAATGAAGAGTCATCATCCAACTATTCATCATGGGCGATTGAAACCGATTTTAACTATGATGACTTCCTATTTTATCATGGTGGCATGCAGTACGACATTGACTTAGGTTCAATGCAACTGGCTAACAGCACTTTTGAATACCAATTTAAAAAGGGCTTTATCCAGACAAACTATCGCTACGTAACCAAAGAGTACATTGAAGATACCATTGAGTTTACTGACCTAAACAAAGTGACAAAAGATGGTATATCCCAAGCTGGGATCTTAGGCGCTTACAATATTGATTCTAAATGGACAATTAGCGGTCAGTATTACCATGATCTAACTGAAGATGTGGAACTTGAGTGGCTAGCCAATTTGCGTTACCGCTCTGATTGTTGGTATATCGCCTTCACTTACTCAAACCAGATTCGAGGCTGGAATAAAGCAGTCATTGGCTCTGAAGGCTCAAAACCGGATTATGAAAACAACATTGGCATCAACTTTGGTATTGAAGGTTTTGCAACCAATAGCTCAGCCCGAACTGAATTAAGAGATATTGATACTTCAGATAATGCGATCACTTACGGTAGACCTTTTTATCTAAACAATTAATGCTCTAAGTATTAACTAAATTACTATTTTGGCTTACTTCTAATGAGGTAAGCCCCAACAAAATGAGACTTTGAATGAAATCGTGGAAATGTACTCTATTGAGTCTATTGGCAACTCTTAATATGGCACAAGCGAATGCTGCCCCTGTCGAGCTTGATAAAGTGGCGGTTATTGTCAATGAAAGTGTCGTATTGCAGAGCGATATTGATGCATCACTGAAGACACTGCGTGCCAATGCGAAGAAAAACAACCAAACGTTACCAAGCGAAGCTGTATTACGTGAACAGGTTATTGAGAAACTCATTCTCGATACAATTCAAACCCAAGAAGCCGATCGTATTGGGGTTCGTATTGATGATAACCGTCTGAACGAAGCGATTGCTGAAATTGCAAAAGAGAATAACCAAACCATTGAACAACTCAGCGCTTCTATTGCGGCTGAAGGGTTAAGCTACCCTGCGTTTCGCGAGCAAGTTCGTAAAGAAATCGCAGCCAGTGAAGCGCGTAATGCACTGGTTCGCCGCCGCATTAACATTCTTCCAGCGGAAGTGGATAACCTTGCGAATATCCTAGCTCAAGAAACGAATGCAACCGTACAATACAAAATTGGCCATATTCAGCTACGATTTAATGACCAGCAAGAGAAGTCAGAGATCGAAGAACAAGCAAATCAACTTGCAGAAAAACTCGCCAATGGCGCTGATTTCAGCACAATGGCTTACACCTACTCTAAAGGCCCAAAAGCGCTACAAGGCGGTGATTGGGGTTGGATGCGTAAAGAAGAGATGCCAACGATCTTTGCCGATCAAATTAAGCTACAGAATAAAGGCAGCATCATCGGCCCATTTAGAAGTGGTGTCGGCTTTCATATCCTAAAAATTGAAGACATTAAAGGGCTAGAGACTGTTGCCGTTACGGAAGTGAATGCTCGTCATATATTGATTAAGCCGACCTTAATCCTTAGCGATGAAGGTGTTAAGAAAGAGCTATTAAACATCACGCAACGTATCAATTCTGGAGAAGCTACATTTGCGGATCTTGCTCAACAATATAGCCAAGACCCTGGTTCTGCTGCTCAAAATGGTGAGCTGGGATACCAAACGCCAGATCTTTATGTTCCAGAATTCAAACATCAAATAGAAACGTTGCCAGTCAACAAAATCAGCGAACCATTTAAAACGGTTCATGGATGGCATATTGTGGAAGTTCTTGATCGCAGAGAAGTAGACAAAACCGATTCAGCATTGAAAAACAAAGCATACCGCATCCTTTTCAATCGCAAATTTAACGAAGAAGCAGGGGCATGGATGCAAGAAATTCGTGCGAGTGCATTTGTTGAAATGGCTGAAGCTAAGGAGCAATAATGGCAATTACTCGACGCATAGTCGTAACCGCTGGTGAACCAGCAGGTATAGGACCAGATCTCGTACTTGCATTGTCACGAGAATCTTGGACTCATCAAATTGTCGTATGTGCTGATAAAAACTTATTAAATCAAAGAGCTCGTGAGCTAAATATTGATGTTGAACTCATCGATTATGACTCAACGTTAGCCGCTCAGCCACAAAAAGCAGGCTCTTTGATTGTTGATCATCTACCCTTGGCGGCACCTGTCGTCGCCGGAGCTTTAGATGAAGCGAATGGACATTACGTATTAAATACATTAGAAAGAGCCGCGACAGGCTGTATGAATGATGAATTTGATGCTATTGTCACCGGCCCTGTTCACAAGGGAGTAATTAACCGAGCTGGCGTTGCTTTTAGCGGCCATACTGAGTTTTTTGCTGAAAAGTCCAATACACCACTAGTAGTGATGATGTTGGCAACCGAAGGGTTACGAGTTGCTCTGGTTACAACTCATATCCCACTCGCTTACGTCTCGAAAGCGGTCACGGAAGAACGTCTTGAGAAAATCATCAAGATTTTGCATCAAGATTTAGTCGAGAAGTTTGCTATAGAAAACCCATCAATCTACGTCTGTGGCTTAAACCCGCATGCAGGAGAAGATGGCTGTTTAGGACGTGAAGAGATCGAAACGATCACTCCAACGCTAGATAAAATTCGACAACAAGATGGTATAAATTTGATTGGTCCATTGCCAGCAGACACCATCTTTAATGACAAGTATTTGCAAGATGCAGATGCTGTTTTAGGAATGTATCACGATCAAGTACTGCCTGTATTGAAATACAAAGGCTTTGGTCGCTCAGTAAACATTACTCTTGGGCTACCTTTTATCAGAACATCGGTAGACCACGGTACTGCTTTAGATTTGGCTGGGACAGGCCAAGCGGATACAGGGAGCTTTAGAACAGCGCTCACGCACGCGATTGAATTAGTAGAGAATAAACAATGAGAAATGATGTCCACTTAGGACACAAAGCGCGTAAACGTTTTGGTCAAAACTTCCTTCATGATCCTTATATCATTGACGGTATCGTATCAGCTATCAATCCACTTCCAGGTCAAAACCTAGTGGAAATTGGCCCTGGACTTGGTGCCATCACTGAGCCTGTTGGTCGTGAAGTTGATAAATTTACAGTTATCGAGCTTGACCGAGACCTCGCAGAACGCCTTCGCAACCACCCTGAATTGGCAGATAAACTGACCATTCATGAAGGTGATGCTATGCGTTTCGATTTTGAACAGTTAGTGAAACCAAATAACAAACTGCGTATTTTTGGTAACTTGCCATACAACATTTCAACGCCTCTAATGTTCCATCTCTTTGAGTTTCATAAAGATATTCAAGATATGCACTTCATGCTACAAAAAGAAGTGGTGAACCGTTTAGCGGCCGGGCCTGGCAGTAAAGCTTATGGTCGTTTAACCGTAATGGCACAATACTTTTGTAAAGTGGTTCCGGTTCTGGAAGTGCCGCCAACGGCATTCATCCCACCACCAAAAGTGGATTCAGCTGTCGTGCGCTTAATGCCATACGAAGTGTTACCTTACCCTGCGAAGAACCTAAAATGGTTAGATCGCGTATGTCGCGAAGGTTTCAACCAGCGTCGTAAAACGGTTCGTAATTGCTACAAAACGCTTCTTAGTACAGAAATTTTGGAAGAGTTGGGCGTTAACCCTAGCATGCGTCCAGAGAATTTAACGCTAAAACAGTTTGTTGATATGGCAAACTGGCTTGAAGATAATCACGCCGTTTCAAATTAAAATAAAGGGTTCTAAATTAGATTTAGAACCCTTTTTCTATCGGCTAGCAATCCCCTTTATAGGAGAATGACATGGACGTATCCATCCCTTGTATAAAGTGCCAAGTTCAAACCAGATACATTGAAGAGCAATCTCAGCCAGAACAGAAACGCTACGTCTTTGCTTATTTAATGACCATCCGAAACCTCAGCACTCAAACGGTTCAACTTATTAGCCGTCAGTGGCTGATCACCGATGCCAATGGAAAGCAGCTTGTGATTGAAGGGGATGGTGTGGTTGGCCAACAACCATTTATTGATGCAAACGACGAGTATAGCTATAGCAGCGGAACGGCAATTGAAACCCCTGTTGGAGTCATGCAAGGAAAATACATCATGCGTGATGAGCACGGGCAAGAGTTTGCTGCTGAAATTGATCCATTCCGCTTAGCGATTCCCAACATCCTAAATTAACGCCAGATAGAGAGCCATTTATGTCCACATATGTCGTTGGAGATATACAGGGTTGCTACGATGAATTACGTCAGCTTTTAGATACGGTCTCTTTTGACACGAATCAAGATACGCTTTGGCTTGCGGGTGACCTTGTGGCTCGTGGTCCAAAATCACTTGAAACATTGCGATTCGTAAAATCACTAGGTAGCGCAGCCAAAGTGGTGCTTGGTAATCATGATCTCCACCTTCTCGCAATCTCAATTGGTATACATCCGATCAAGGAAAAAGATAGAACAGCCGATATTTTTGATGCCCCTGATAAAGATGAGCTCTTCCATTGGCTACGTAAACAGCCTCTTTTAGCTGAACATGATGAATTTGTTATGTGCCATGCTGGCGTCTCACCACAATGGAATTTGGAACAGGCAAGAGCAGCAGCCAAAGAGATTGAAGAGGTATTGTCTAGTGCCCAGTGGCGTTGGTTACTCACGAATATGTACGATAACAAACCCGATTTGTGGGATGACAACCTGGCAGGAATAGAGCGTTACCGTTACATTATTAACGCTTATACCAGAATGCGTTTCTGCTTTAATGACATGCGTTTAGATATGGAGTGTAAACTCCCCCCTAATGAACTCAATGACGACAAGCTTATGCCTTGGTTCAAACTTCCACAACGAGTCGCCTTTGAAAAGCCTATTCTGTTTGGTCACTGGGCTGCACTTGAGGGATACTCTGGGGAGGATGTCATCGGGTTAGATACAGGCTGTGTTTGGGGTGGTCACTTAACTATGATCAGATGGGAAGATAAACAATTTTTTACTCAGCCAGCACTATAACTTCGCCGTGAATATAGCGTCCTAAAGATGATAATGATGCCCTGTAGACTCACAGGGCATAAAAAGCGATTAACCACGCTCTAGCGTAACAAATCTCATGTCATAAGCATTTTTATCGTCAGCTGCATAGCTTTCTGAATATGACTCAATCCAACCCCGTCCCCATTCAGGAAATTGAGTATCACCACCTTCAATATCGGTATCGATAAATGTTAGATATAATTTATCTGCCTGGCTGAGGTAGGTCTCATAAATGGATCCTCCACCAATAACCATTAGCTCTGCACAATCACCGGCCGCTTCTTTCGCCGCTTCCATAGATGTCACGGTCACAACACCATCAATCTTTAAGTCAGGATCTCGGCTGATCACAATATTTTTACGGCCTGGCAAAGGGCGACCAATAGAATCATAGGTTTTTCGCCCCATCACAATAGGCTTACCTAAAGTACTGCGTTTGAACCAAGCAAAATCAGCAGGCAAGTGCCATGGCATCTGATTATCTTTTCCAATAACACGTTCATTAGCCATAGCGGCAATCATACTGATGATCATCATAATCCTATTTTAGTGAGTTCATGGTTAGCGATAGGCTACACAATGGGTCTGCGACGATAGAATAGCAACCCTGGTACCGCTAATCCAATCGCAAGACCTGCGATAATGAACATCGCCTTCAAAAAGTTTTCCATTAAAGTGGCGACGAGTTCTGGGGTGTACCCCATATGATTAATTTCAACCATAGCAATCATCGCTTTAAATGCGAAGACTCCTGGAACCATAGGAATCAAAGCCGCAACGGTAAACACCTTAGGATGAGCTAAAAATTTGTGCGACCAATGGACACCTACCATGCCGACAATGGTGGCTGCGAAAAAGGTGGCCCACTCAATAGGAATACCGAACTGCATCATTAAATAGCGACTTCCGTGACCAATAGAGCCACCAAGCGCACAGTAAATTAATGCTTTCTGCGGCACATTAAACACCAGTGCAAAGCCAACGGCAGGAATAGCGGCAAAAAACATATCGTTCAGCAGCCCGAGAAGTAAATCCATCAATTGATAATCCATTATCCAACCCACCCCCACACTCCGGTTAAACTCATTGCTGCAACAATGCCTAAACTTGTGGCTAAGGTTAATAAGCTCGCCATAACAAATCGTGCAATGCCCATATTAATATGCCCTTTAAGCATATCGGCAACAGCATTAATCAGCGGAAAACCGGGAACAAGCATTAATACAGAAGAAGCCATGACAATCTCAGGCAAATTACCAATGTTATACAACACCGCTTGGGCTGAAATAGCACTGGTCACAAAAGCCGTCGCGGCAAAGTTCATTAGAGGGTTAAAGTGTCGATGCCCGATCTCTTGACGAACAATCATTCCAGAGGAAGAAGCAAGAAATGTCATCGCAAAAACAGACCAGTCACCACCGGCCAAATGACTAAATGAAGCGCAAGATAAACCAATCATGAGTACGACAAGCCAGCGGTTATAACGCTCGGGACTTATCTCATTCAGTTTTTTCTGAGCAAGGGAGTAATCTACAATGCCTTTTTCAAGCATAATGCAGATCCTTTGGATCTGAGTGACCGCTCGCATGTTGATCCCACGATCAGGACAACTTCGGGTTGTTGTGATGCAGTGATCATCCATCATAGTTGTTACCACAAGTGAGTTAGCGGAAAGCGCGACTTCCACTTCATCCATTCCACTTGCGAGTCCAATTCGACGCATAATGTCACCAACTAATGCGCTTTCAGCTCCGTGAGCCAACAACATTTGCCCTGCTTGAGCAATCAATCGCGACGTTGCTCTCTGTTTTGATGCCATGAATCCTTCCATTTGGCCAATTATTCAATAAGAGCAGTAGTCTGCATGAAAAATAGCTTACGGGATATGATATAGATACAAAAAAACCGCAATTCACATTGCGGTTTTAGTCAACTAGCTGAAGTTAGTCACGAACGTAGACAACATGGCCGTCATCTTCTTCGTCATCCCAATCTTCATCATCCCAATCATCTTCCGTTACGACGTCTTTACCGCTCATCGCATCTTTATGGTAATCATCCCACATGAAGTCAACTTTTTCGTCTTCACTTAGCACTAATGCTTCTTTAGGTAGATTTTCCATGAAGGTAGACAACTTGAAGCACAGCTCTTTAGTGCCTTGCTTGTTTACTGCTGAAATCTTGAAGTACTCATCTTCCCAACCAAGAGCATCAAGAACACTTTGAATGATCTTGTCAGCTTCTTCTTCAGGCATTAAGTCAACTTTGTTGAACACTAACCAGCGAGGTTTTTCTGCCACTTTTTCACTGTATTGCTCTAGCTCATCAATGATCGTCAGTGCATTCTGAATAGGATCTGATTGATCAATTGGCATGATGTCGATCATGTGCAGAAGAACGCGGCAACGTTCAAGGTGCTTCAAGAAACGAATACCCAAACCGGCACCGTCAGCAGCGCCTTCAATTAGACCCGGGATATCGGCAACAACAAAGCTACGCTCAGGAACGACACTCACCACACCCAAGCTTGGAATTAACGTAGTAAATGGGTAATCGGCAACTTTTGGTTTCGCTGCTGATACAGAACGAATAAAGGTTGATTTACCTGCGTTAGGCAAACCTAGCATACCAACATCAGCCAGTAGCAATAGCTCTAATCGCAGTTCTCGAACTTCACCTTTAGTACCTAAAGTCTTCTGACGAGGAGCTCGGTTCACTGACGACTTAAAGCGAGTGTTACCTAGACCGTGCCAGCCGCCTTTAGCAACCATGATTTTTTTGCCGTGTTCAGCAACTTCACCCACCACTTCATTGGTGTGGATATCAACAGCACGAGTACCAACAGGTACGCGTAATACTTTGTCTTTACCACGCTTACCAGTACAGTTACCGCCGCTACCATTAGTGCCACGCTCAGCCTTATGGAAACGTTCGAAACGGTAGTCAACAAGAGTATTTAGGTTCTCGTCAGCTTGGATATAAACATCGCCGCCATCACCGCCATCGCCGCCATCAGGGCCGCCTTTAGCAACAAATTTTTCACGCCAAAAACTAACAACGCCGCTACCGCCGTCGCCCGCTTCTACTTTTACTGTCGATTCATCAACAAATTTCATCTTTTACTCCGCATTTTGTGCGTTGCAATATCATCCAACTAAGCATGATATAAATTCTAGCAGATCCGAGAATCAATAGATCGATCACCTCAAAACTATTGTTCACCTGCGAAAGGAACAAAAAGGAAGATAAGCTCATCATTATGAACAGTGATCTTACTTTTTGTTCTCTCTATAAATAAAAAACCCCGCCTAAAGGCAGGGCTTTTGAATTCAGCTTGAAACTAAGAATTACTCAGAATCGATGCTTACGAATTTACGGTTTTTAGGACCTTTAACTTCAAATTTCACTTTACCTTCAGTAAGAGCGAAAAGAGTATGGTCTTTACCGATGCCAACGTTTGTGCCAGCGTGGAACTTAGTACCACGTTGACGAACGATGATGTTACCTGCAAGAACAGATTCACCACCAAAACGCTTAACACCAAGACGTTTGCTTTCTGAATCGCGGCCGTTATTAGTAGAACCGCCAGCTTTTTTGTGTGCCATTGTAGAACTCTCCTAATACTTAAGCGTTGATGCCAGTGATTTTCACTTCAGTGAACCACTGACGGTGGCCTTGCTGCTTACGAGAGTGCTTACGACGACGGAACTTAACGATTTTAACTTTATCGCCACGACCGTGTTGTACTACTTCAGCAGTAATTTTACCGCCCTCTACTAGAGGTGCGCCAACTGAGATTTCTTCACCGTTTGCAATTAGTAGAACTTTATCAAATTCAACTGTTGCGCCAGTTTCAACGTCTAATTTCTCTAAACGAAGGGTTTGACCTTCGCTTACTCGGTGTTGTTTACCACCAGATTGGAAAACAGCGTACATATTTTACTCCGCTTTTTCCGCACAGCCTATGGTTGTTATTTGAACAACTCGGGTGTGCGCTAAACTAATCAATAGGGCGCAGATTCTACGTGAACCATACGTCTATGACAAGCCATATTTTAAAATAATTGGCGAAAAGCTAATCGCCAAAGAAAAGTGCGGCAATCATGCCCTTTAGTGATGTATTAATCAACGTTTTTTAGTGTACTATTCGTAAATTAAATAGAACAAATAAACCTTACAGGGTCTAACCTCAGCCGGGTATATAATGGATTTTAAAGCTATCCAAACGCTTACTGCCGATGATATGGCAAAAGTGAATGAAACAATTCAAGCTCAACTCAATTCTGATGTAAGTTTAATCAACCAATTAGGCTTTTATATTGTGAGTGGCGGTGGCAAACGCCTACGCCCACTGCTTGCGATACTATCGGCAAAAGCCTTGGGATATCAGGGAGAAGCGCACACGACAGCGGCCGCATTTATTGAATTCATCCATACAGCAACCTTGCTGCATGACGATGTTGTTGATGAATCTGACATGCGACGTGGCAAAGCAACCGCTAATGCCGCCTTTGGTAATGCTGCTAGTGTTTTAGTCGGTGACTTTATCTATACCCGTTCATTCCAGATGATGACAGGGCTAGGATCATTAAAGATCCTTGGGCTCATGAGTGAAGCGGTGAATGTCATTGCAGAAGGTGAAGTTCTGCAATTAATGAACTGTAACGATCCCAATACCACTGAAGAGAGTTACATGCAGGTCATCTACTCTAAAACCGCGCGCCTCTTTGAAGCCGCGACTCAGATTGGGGCCATTTTGACTGATTCTTCTACTGAAATTGAAGTCGCCTTGCAAAACTACGGTAAATACCTAGGCACTGCATTCCAACTGATTGACGATGTGATGGATTACACCTCTGATGGCGAAGATATGGGAAAAAATGTGGGGGATGACCTTGCAGAAGGCAAACCTACTCTTCCTTTGCTTTACGCAATGCGCCACGGAAACCCAGAGCAAGCTGAAATGATTAAAGAAGCTATCGAGCAATCCAATGGCATAGATAAGCTAGATGCAATTCTAGAAACAATGAAGCAAACCGGCGCTTTGGAATACACCACTGATAAAGCACATGAAGAAGCAGACAAAGCGATTCTTGAACTCTCGATTCTACCTGAGTCTGAATATAAGCAGGCGTTAATTACCCTTGCTCATTTAGCCGTGAATCGAACCAAGTAAGTTCAGTTAAGAGGTACAGCCAAACGCTCCTTTGTCATTCGAAATACAAAAAAGCCTATATGACCTCTCACCAGTGAGATCATATAGGCTTTTTTATTTTTAGCGTACACAAAATAAAAAAGCCGACCATAGGCCGACTTCAATTCAATAACTGCCTTCCAATATAGAAAGTATAGAAAGCTGTCTTTTGGTGCTATTTAGCGAATTCAACACCTGTCGCAATGTCACCATTTAACGTTTCTAGCATGCCGTCTAGTGCTGCTTTTTCAAACTCACTCAGCTCACCGTAGCTTAAGATTGCTTCTGCACCCTCTTTACCTAGCTTAACGGGTTGTGCGAAGAATGGAGCATGTTCGCCTTCACCTTCAACATAAGCGCATTCGATGACATTCTCTTCACCTTGCAAGCCTTTAACAAGAGCAAGACCAAAACGACAAGCCGCTTGTCCCATTGAAAGTGTCGCACTACCACCACCCGCTTTAGCTTCCACAACTTCAGTACCCGCATTCTGGATACGTTTTGTCAGTGCAGCCACTTCTTCATCGCTAAATTCCACACCTTCTACTTGAGAAAGAAGAGGAAGGATCGTTACGCCAGAGTGGCCACCGATAACAGGAACACGAACATCGCCTGGATCTTTATCTTTCAGTGCTGCAACAAAAGTTTCTGAACGGATCACATCAAGAGTCGTGATACCAAATAAACGGCGCTTATCATAAACACCCGCTTTTTTAAGCACTTCAGCGGCAATAGGCACCGTAGTGTTTACAGGGTTTGTAATGATACCAACACAAGCTTTTGGACAAACTTGTGCAATTTTTTCAGTCAGAGACTTAACGATACCGGCATTGACATTAAAAAGATCCGCACGATCCATCCCAGGTTTACGAGCGATACCTGCAGAGATCAATACAACATCAGCCCCTTCAAGAGCAGGAGTTGGATCTTCGCCAGCATAACCTTTGATCGATACAGGAGTTGGAATATGACTAAGATCAGCAGCAACACCAGGTGTAACCGGAGCGATATCGTAAAGGGCTAGATCTGAACCAGCAGGAAGACGGTTCTTAAGTAGTAGGGCTAGAGCTTGACCGATGCCACCAGCGGCACCAATAACAGCAACTTTCATTATAGTTCTCCTTGAGAATGGATCTCTTATAAATATATTTGTAGGTTTTTTGTATATTGGATGAATAGAAAATTATAGTAATCACATACTGATTACAATCAATTAACTTCAGCTTTGCGACCTCGCTCAAACCAATATATAGGCAATAAAAACGTGCTACACAGAAGAACGAGATTATGAACTTAAATTAATAATGTCACAACGGAATACCACCGAACGGAAAGAAGCATTTTATAAAGGTTTTACAGTGATATTAATAACAGATTTCAGGGATAGTTTGGTTAATCCCTCATATCTATGTCAGAATGCGCGGCTGTGGATATATGTGTTTTCTCAGCGGGATATAAGACAGAACTATGCGCAATACAGAAAAACAAGATAACTTAGTTCGAGCTTTCAAAGCCTTACTAAAAGAAGAGAAATTTGGCTCACAAGGTGAGATCGTAGACGCTCTAAAACATGAAGGTTTTGAGAGTATCAACCAATCGAAAGTATCTCGGATGCTTACCAAGTTTGGAGCAGTTCGTACACGCAATGCCAAAATGGAAATGGTGTACTGCTTACCTGCTGAGTTGGGTGTCCCTACGGTATCAAGCTCCTTACGTGAACTTGTTCTCGATATTGATCATAACAATGCGATTGTTGTTATTCATACCGGACCAGGTGCCGCTCAACTTATCGCACGTTTACTTGATTCTTTAGGTAAGTCAGAAGGCATTTTAGGTGTCGTAGCTGGAGATGATACTATTTTCATTACTCCAACTCTCAACGTTACCACTGAGCAATTATTCGACTCAGTATGCGATCTGTTTGATTACGCAGGCTAACTATTTGATTCTTATATAGGTCACTGTGAGACTCTTTCGCTGTGACCTAGATCACATCTTACGCTATTCATCTCCTAGTCTCATGCTAAATTCAAGTTATTGATTTTCATCGAATTTCAACATCGCATTTCTGCTATTTTCTTGTTATACACTTAGACTATTTAGCTATAACTTTTAACATTCTTGTAATTATCTACCAATTTTTTGCTATTATTCAGCCTCTTTTTCAACCGATGGATTGAAAAAGGTGCCGTTTTTAGATAGGAAACTCCAGAAGCAGCTACACTTGTTTCAGGACTAACAATGAATAAGGAAGGAAAATTCATGGCATTTAACAAACTTGTTAAAGTCAGCGCTATTGCAGCTGCAGTAATTGGTGCTGGTGCAGTTAACGCACAAGAGTTCATCACAATTGGTACAGGTTCAGTAACTGGTGTTTACTACCCTACTGGCGGTGCTATTTGTAAATTAGTGAACAAAGGTCGTAAAGAGCACAACATTCGTTGTTCAGTAGAATCTACTGGTGGCTCAATTTACAACGTTAACACTATGCGTGCGGGTGAGCTTGATTTTGGTGTTGTTCAGTCTGACTGGCAGTTCCACGGCTACAACGGTACAAGTAAATTTGCAGAACAAGGTCCGTACAAAAAACTGCGTGCAATGTTCTCTCTTCACACAGAACCATTCAACATCATTGCTCGTTCAGATGCTGGTATCGAAGGCGTTGCTGATCTAAAAGGTAAGCGTGTAAACATCGGTAACCCAGGTTCTGGTGATCGCGCAACAATGGGCGTTGTCATGGATGCGATGGGCTGGACAAACGACAGCTTCAAACTAGCGTCTGAACTTAAAGGTTCTGAGCGTTCACAAGCTCTATGTGATAATAAAATTGACGCATTCATCTACATGGTTGGCCACCCGAACGGATCAATCAAAGAAGCAACAACATCTTGTGATGCGAAGCTAGTTCCAGCTACGGGTCCTCAAATTGACAAGATTGTTGCTGACAACCCTTACTACGCCTACAGCAATGTACCTGCAGGTATGTATCGCGGTACAGAAGATGACGTAAACAGTTTTGGTGTTGCCGCTACGATGGTAACAACGACGGACGTTCCTGATGAAGTTGCTTACAATGTTGCAAAAGCAGTATTTGAAAACTTTAGCACTTTCAAACGCCTTCACCCTGCGTTTGCAAACCTGAAGAAAGAAGATATGGTTAAAGCAGGTCTATCTATCCCTCTTCACCCAGGTGCAGTTAAATACTACAAAGAAGTCGGTCTTTTGAAATAATTGTTTCAAACTATTGTCTAATATAAGGAGGCTCCAGCCTCCTTATTTGTTTACTCCGCATGATGAATGCTGAGATGTTTTTGCCAATTCAATCCCAATTACTATAACGGCAAAACATAACCACTTTTGGTTTTCTAAATTTGAAAAACCAACCTTCGTAATAACCCAAGACAAGTCGATACTCAGAGCAAGTTTTCATCTATTTACTACACTGATAGGTGCTCAATAGAACTCTAAGTCGAAGAACGATGAGTCTAGACCATCAAGAAATAAGGATAAAGTACATGACGCAGACAAACACACCGTCTCCAGATGTGCAAGAAATGGTGGCCCAATCCGACACCGGAGCGCGTAATCCGAGCGGTCTTTCTGGGAGAATTTTATGGTTTGTACCACTCTGTTGGTCGCTATTCCAACTTTGGTACGCATCGCCACTGCCATTTATTTTTGATTTTGCCGTGCTTAATGACACTCAAGCACGCTCGATCCATCTCACTTTTGCTATTTTCTTGGCGTTCACCGCCTACCCTGCAATGAAAAATTCACCGCGAGATAGCATTCCCGCGGTCGATTGGTTACTAGCCCTAGCAGGTAGTTTTTCAGCGGCTTATATCTACCTTTTTTATAGCGAATTAGCCGACCGTTCAGGCGCACCGACGACTTTTGATATCGTTGCTGCCGTTACAGGAATGGTTCTACTTTTAGAAGCCACTCGTCGAGCTTTAGGTCCACCGTTAATGGTGGTAGCAGCTGTATTCCTACTGTACACATTTGGCGGCCCTCACATGCCAGATGTTATCGCTCATAAAGGGGCAAGCTTGAATAAAGCAATGTCTCACCTATGGCTAACCACTGAAGGTGTATTTGGCGTAGCGCTCGGTGTTTCAACCTCTTTTGTATTCCTATTCGTTCTTTTTGGCGCGATGCTAGAGCGAGCGGGTGCAGGTGCATACTTCATTAAAGTGGCCTTCTCACTGCTTGGTCATATGCGTGGCGGACCAGCAAAAGCGGCCGTTGTCGCTTCTGGTTTATCCGGTCTTGTTTCTGGCTCTTCAATTGCAAACGTAGTCACCACTGGTACGTTTACGATCCCATTAATGAAACGTGTCGGGTTTTCTGGCGAGAAAGCGGGAGCAGTTGAAGTTGCCGCATCCACAAACGGGCAATTAACACCACCAATCATGGGTGCAGCAGCATTCTTAATGGTGGAATACGTGGGTATTTCTTACGTAGAAGTGATCAAAGCAGCTCTACTTCCAGCACTAATTTCTTACATTGCGCTTATCTACATTGTTCACTTAGAAGCCTGTAAAGCCGGCATGACCGGGTTACCTCGTCGCCACACACCAACAATTATCCAAAGCTTGCTCTCTTTCACCGGAACCATCCTTGGTTTATGTGTAATAAGTGCTGCGGTTTACTACGGCGTCGGTTGGACGAAAGATGTATTTGGCGCGGCAGCAACCCCGATTGTGACCGTTGCTTTATTACTCTCGTATGTGGCTCTGATCCGCGTATCCGCAAAGTATGCAGCGGAAGGTGGCATGGATATTAATGCTGAGCTAACTGAAGTACCCGATCCCGGCCCAACTGTGAAATCTGGTTTGCACTTTCTGTTACCTATTGTTGTTCTAGTCTGGTGTTTAACCGTTGAGCGTTTTTCTCCTGGGTTATCTGCATTCTGGGCAACCGTGTTCATGATTTTCATCTTGATCACTCAACGTCCATTAATTGCTCTAATGTCTAAAACGGGTGATATCAATGAGCAAGTAAAAGCCGGATTCATCGATCTACTCGAAAGCTTAGTCTCTGGTGCTCGTAATATGATCGGTATTGGTGTCGCAACTGCCGCTGCGGGTACGGTTGTCGGTGTTGTAACGCTGACTGGTATCGGCTTAGTCATGACCGATTTTGTTGAGTTCATCTCTGGCGGAAGCATCATTTTAATGCTGCTATTTACTGCGGTTATTAGCTTAGTGCTGGGCATGGGGTTGCCTACCACGGCAAACTACATCGTTGTGTCTACTTTGATGGCGCCAGTAATTGTGACTTTAGGTGCCGCTCACGGGCTGATCATTCCACTCATTGCGGTCCACCTATTTGTGTTCTATTTCGGGATATTAGCCGATGATACGCCACCTGTAGGTTTAGCTGCGTTCGCGGCTGCTGCGATTGCAAAATCAGACCCAATTCGAACCGGTATTCAAGGTTTTACCTACGATATTAGAACGGCCATTCTTCCATTTATGTTCGTGTTTAATACGCAACTCCTCTTGATGGGCATTGATACATGGTGGCATTTAGCGTTAACCATCTTCTCATCTGTCGTTGCAATGTTGATTTTCTCGGCCGCAACACAAGGTTGGTGGTTTACACGTAATAAATGGTGGGAAACCGTCCTATTATTAGCACTAACGTTCACCTTCTTCCGTCCTGGTTTTTGGTGGGACATGGTTTACCCTGCAAAAGTTCTTTCGCCAGGAGTTGAGATAGCTCAAATTACTGAAAAACTAAATGTAGGACAATCACTTGAGCTGAGAGTTGCTGGTGAAAACCTTGAAGGCGACTACTCTGAGAAAACGGTTCGCCTACCATTTGATGATTACGCGGTAAGCGCAGAAGAGCGAATTTCGTCCATGGGCCTAATGCTAAATCAGGTTGATGGCAAAATGATTGTTGATATGGTTGAGTTTGGTAGCCCTGCGGAGTCTTCTGGTATTGATTTCGATTGGGAGATTAAATCCATTATTCAAGATGCAGATAGACCGATGAAAGAGTGGGTTTTTGTTCCAGCCCTACTTCTTCTTATTGGACTAGGCTTAAACCAACGTAGACGCGCTCGTAAGGATGTACTAAGCGCTTAATAGAGAAAGTGGTACTATCGGCTTTCTTACTGGAAAGGATATTGGCGGCAGCTAGCGATTAGCGTTAGCTGCACAATTTAAAGAGAATAAATAATGTATAAACAAATCCTTGTTCCTGTCGATTTAAATGATAAAGGCTTTTCAGATAAAGCCGTTGAGTTAGCGGTTTGGCATGCGAAACACTCTAACGCTGAAGTTCACCTATTGAATGTTTTACCTGGCATTCATATGTCTATGGTCGCGACTTACTTCCCTAAAGATGCGGCTCACAAGATGAAGCTAGATGTTAAAAGCCAGCTGAAAGCTTTTGCTGATCAACATATCGATGATGAAGTTATCTACAAAGTTCATGTTGCTGAAGGAAAACCATACTCAACCATCCTTGAGTATGCAGCAAAACTTGGTGCCGACTTAATCATTATGCCAAGCCATAAACGGTC
This sequence comes from Vibrio genomosp. F6, assembly GCF_005146325.1. Taxonomy (NCBI): domain Bacteria; kingdom Pseudomonadati; phylum Pseudomonadota; class Gammaproteobacteria; order Vibrionales; family Vibrionaceae; genus Vibrio; species Vibrio genomosp. F6. The sequence continues at coordinate 184,476 of NZ_SYUT01000016.1, forward strand.
AAGAATGGACAAAGTCGTACTAGGATCGGTGGCGAGTAAAGTCGTGCAAAACTCACCTATCAATGTGTTAGTGGTAAAACCGCAGAACTCGTAACATGATCTCTATCGATATAAGATCGATTCAGATTTCTATAGAAAACGGCCATTCAATGAATGGCCGTTTTTTTAATTTTTAGGCAAGGTTTTGTAGTCTGGTAAGCACTCACTTGCTTCAAAATGTTGCAGAACTTGAGGCTCAACCTCTGGATAGAAATCGCATGGCACAAACGCCGTAAACAATTTTTCGGTGGCGGGATGATAAAAACTCAGCTCACAAGCATGCAGCGCTAATCTATCAGAGAAAGTTAGCGCCTCACCTGACGAGTAAAACTCATCGCCGACAATTGAATGCCCGATTTCCATCGCATGAACACGTAATTGATGTGAACGACCAGTGATAGGAAGTAACCTCAATAAGGTCGTTTTCTCTTCGCGCTTGGCCACTTGGTAGCGCGTTTTCGATGGCTTTCCATTCTCATAACAAACCTTCTGCCTTGGTCTATTCGGCCAGTCACAGATGAGCGGAAGATCAATCTCGCCTTGTTCCTCTTCGACTAATCCCCATACACGTGCGTAATATATTTTGTGAGTTAAGCGGTATTGAAACTGTTTCTTCAATGAACGCTCAGCTTCTTTATGCATGGCGAAAAGCATTAAACCCGATGTCGACATATCGAGTCGATGCACCACCTGTATCTCTGGGTATTCAGCGACTAAACGGCTCCACATACTATCATAATGCTCAGGCGCCCTACCGGGTACGGAAAGCAATCCCGATGGCTTATTGGCGACCAGAATATCATTATCTTGATACACAATATCAATCCAAGGTTCTGTCGGGGGAGTGTATTCAATCATCGCCATTGTGACATCTCATTTAGTAAAAAAGAAAAACTCGATTTAGTCTAAAAACTAAATCGAGCTCTATCATGCTATCTCTTTATCAGGCTCATTGGTCGCTCAATATCACCCTCAAGAATAAACAATATTAGTTGTGGCTTACCACTATCATGCGTAATGAATCGAGCTGCACTTGGGCTTTACCAATGTATCCCGTTAACTCTTGAATTTGCGTTTCAATCGCTTCAAGCTCTTCATCTCGGATATTTGGGTTTACCGCTTTAAGTGCCTGTAAACGCTCTAGCTCACCATTAAGGTTAGACTGCATATCTTGCTGAGCCTGCTCACGGATCGCTTCTACACGCTCTACAACTTGAGCTTCCCCTAATGAAATAAGCTTATAGACATCATTTTGAACCGATGCCACCAGCTTGCTGCCTAAATGGCGGTTTACTGGGCTAAGTTGACGGTTAAAGCTTTCAAATTCGACTTGTGCAGACAGGTCATTACCACGTGCATCCATCATTAAACGGATTGGCGTTGGCGGTAAGAAGCGACTGATGCCACTGCGTTTTGGTGCTTGAGCATCAACAAGATAGATAAGCTCTAGCAAGATCGTACCAACAGGCAACGCTTTATTCTTCAGTAAAGAGACCGCTGACGTACCGACACCTTCACTCATCAATAGATCGATACCACCTTGAATCATTGGGTGTTCCCAGCTGATAAAGTTCATATCTTCACGAGACAATGCGGTTTCACGATCAAACGTGATCGTCGCGCCTTCATAAGGCAGCCCAGGGTAGCTCGGCACCATCATATGTTCAGATGGCGTCACAACCAGTGCGTTTTCACCTTTATCATCTTGGTTTAGGCCGATGGTATCGAATAAGCTCAAAGCAAAAGTGATCAAGCCAGTATCGCCATCGGTTGACGCGATCTTATTGACGATCTCTTGCGCTTTCTCGCCACCATTCGAGTGCATCTCAAGTAGACGGTCACGACCTTGTTCTAGCTGAGATTTCAACTCTTTGTTCATCTTCGCCGACTCATCAATGATTTCATCTAACTGCTCAGTGTTACCTGTCGCTAGCATATCGATCAATGTCGCTGCGTATTTGTCGTATACCGCGCGTCCTGTCGGGCACGTTTCAGAAAATGCACCAAGGCCTTCATCAAACCAACGCGCAAGAATCGCTTGAGAAGTCCCTTTTAGGTAAGGCACATAAATATCGATATCGCGCTCCTGGCCAATACGATCTAAACGGCCAATGCGCTGCTCTAACAGATCGGGATTAAATGGAAGATCAAACATCACCAATTGGTTAGCAAACTGGAAGTTACGACCTTCAGAACCGATTTCACTACAGATCAGAACTTGGGCGCCACCCTCTTCTTGAGCGAAATATGCAGCCGCTTTGTCACGTTCGATGATTGACATGCCTTCATGGAAAACAGTCGCTCTAATGCCTTCACGTTCGCGTAGTGCTTGCTCAAGTTGTAATGCCGTACTTGCACGAGAAGCAATGACTAACACCTTCTCACTGCGCTTCTCTTTAACTTTCTCTAATAACCAGTTAACGCGAGAATCGAACTGCCACCAAGATGCATCTTCCCCTTCAAATTCTTGGAAGATCTCTTCAGGGTAGAGCATTTTCATTGCACGAGCTTCAGGAGGCATTTTGCCACCGATCATGCCAGATACGCGCATTGATGTGGTGTACTGAGATGGAATATCCATTGGTAGCAAGTGAACATTACGCTCTGGGAAGCCTTTAATTGCCGCACGAGTGTTACGGAACAGTACTCGCCCCGTACCGTGGCGATCCATTAAGTTGTCAATCAACTCTTGGCGTGCTGCGGCTTTCTCTTCTTCGTCACTGTCACTTTCGATAATACGGAACAGAGGTTCTACATCTTGCTCTGATAGCAGTTCTGTAATCTGATTCTTCGCGCTATTTTCTAATTTGATACCCGAAAACAGTGCCGTTACTGAATCGGCAACTGGTGCGTATTGATCTTCTTCGGTGACAAAGGTTTGATAATCATAAAAACGATCAGGATCAAGCAAGCGTAGACGAGCAAAATGGCTTTCTCGACCGAGTTGTTCCGGCGTCGCGGTTAATAGCAGTACGCCTGGAGTGCGATCAGCAAGCCCTTCAACCACTTGATATTGGCGACTCGGTTTGTCTTCGCTCCACTCTAAGTGATGCGCTTCATCCACGACTAATAGATCCCACTCACCTTCTAATGCTTGCTCATAACGCTTACGACTCTTACGTAGGAAGTCTAATGAGCAAAGAACATATTGCTGGGTATCAAATGGGTTGTCTGATTCAGCAAAGGCTTCAATGCAGCGCTCTTCATCAAAGATAGAGAAGTGCAGGTTAAAACGACGCATCATTTCAACGAGCCACTGATGCTGCAATGTTTCTGGAACAACAATAAGAATACGTTCAGCACGACCAGACAACACTTGTTGGTGAATGATCATACCCGCTTCGATGGTTTTACCTAAGCCCACTTCATCAGCCAGCAATACACGAGGAGCATGACGACGACCCACTTCGTGTGCGATGTAAAGTTGATGAGGGATCAGACCTGCACGCATACCACACAGGCCGCGCATTGGGCTCTTGTGCTGTTCAAACTGATTGCTCAACGCTCGGTAGCGCAGAACAAAGTTATCCATACGATCAATCTGACCAGCAAACAGTTTATCTTGAGGCTTGTTAAAGCGAATTTGGTTACTTAAGAAAATTTCGCGCAGTGCGATCTCTTCTTCGCCATTATCTTCGCGCTTACCGATATAGGTAAACAATCCTTTGTCTTCGATGACTTGTTCAACATTGAGAGACCAACCTTCTTGGCTTTCGACAACATCTCCAACGTTAAATGTTACTCGGGTTACGGGTGCTTCAGTTCGTGCGTACAAACGGTTCTCTTCTGAAGCGGCAAACATTAATGTCACTGTACGAGCATCCAATGCTACGACGGTACCTAAACCTAAATCGCTTTCCGTATCGCTAATCCAGCGTTGCCCCAAAGCAAATGTCATGAATTGACTACCTCATCTATTAAATGGAATTTGGTCTATTAATTTTAGCTATAAATCTTCTTTCTGTTGCCCATTTTAAAGGCAACATTCAATAATTCAGTACGAATGTTATAGGAACAGAAAAAGGTCGCTAATCTTACTTGATGCTGTGATTTAGGTCACGCCCAAACACTCATTATCTTGACTCTTTTTCTGTCTATTTTCTTACGCATTTACAAAAATGAGCGCCTAGTTACCTAGGCGCTCATTATCATCATTTATGGTGTTTACTGTTTAGCTAAATCTTACTCGGTACCACCAACGGTCAATGAATCCAGTTTCAATGTTGGCTGACCGACACCGACAGGTACACTTTGACCTGCTTTACCACAAACACCTACACCGCGATCTAAGCTCAGATCATTACCAACCATAGAGACTTGCTGCATTGCTTCAATACCAGAACCAATAAGCGTCGCACCTTTGACTGGGTGAGTAATTTTACCGTCTTCAATCATGTAAGCTTCTGATGCAGAGAAAACAAATTTACCTGAAGTGATATCCACTTGACCACCACCAAAGTTCGGAGCGTAAATGCCTCGCTTCACTGTCGAGATGATCTCTTCTGGGCTGTGCTCACCCGGCAACATGTATGTGTTTGTCATGCGCGGCATTGGTAGATGAGCATAAGACTCACGACGTCCGTTACCTGTTGGTGCAACACCCATTAAGCGAGCGTTCAATTTATCTTGCATGTAGCCTTTGAGTACGCCGTTTTCAATCAGTGTATTGTATTGGCCATTGACACCTTCATCATCCACATTGAGTGATCCACGAAGATCTTTCAGCGTGCCATCATCCACAATCGTGCAAAGCTTTGACGTGACCTGTTCGCCAACTTTACCAGAGAATACCGATGATTCTTTACGGTTAAAGTCACCTTCTAGTCCGTGACCCACCGCTTCATGTAACAAGACACCTGGCCAACCAGAACCTAATACCACTGGCATTGCGCCTGCTGGTGCGGCAATCGCTTCAAGGTTCACTAGCGCTTGACGAATCGCTTCATCAGCATATTGATAAGCGATCTGAGTTCCGTTTTCATCACCTAAGAAGAAATCATAACCAAAGCGGCCACCACCGCCTGAGCTACCACGCTCGCGACGATCACCTTTTTGCGCCAACACGCTGATAGACAAACGAACTAGTGGGCGAATATCACCCGCATAAGTCCCATCCGTTGCGGCAACTAGCATCTGCTCGTGCACACCACTCAAACTAATTGAAACCTCTTGAACCATCGGTTCTTTAGTACGGATATACGCATCTAACGCTTGTAATAGCTCTGTTTTTTGCTGCTTCTGCCAACACTCTAATGGGTTCGTTGCGCCGTAATACGCTTGGTTTGAGCTACGCTTAAATGCTTGAACCTGACCATTTTGACCTTGTTGAGCAATACCACGTGCCGCAATGGCACTCTGCTTTAAGCCATCAAGCTGAATTTGGTCCGAGTATGCGAAACCCGTTTTTTCTCCAGAGACTGCGCGAACACCTACACCACAATCAATGTTAAAAGAACCATCTTTGATGATGCTGTCTTCTAGTACTAGAGATTCATGCCAGCTTGATTGAAAGTAAATATCTGCGTAATCAATTTGACGAGTCGCAATACTCGCAAGGGTGTCTGCAATATCTTGCTCAGTTAAACCAGTAGGGTTAAGTAGTGCTTCTTCAAGACGATTAATGGTCATATTTGGTTCTTATTATCCTAATAAAATTGATTACTAAAACGCGAGTGTTGGAGGATTGGCATTCGTTGCCTAATCGATTCTATTTGAGATAGATCGATCTCAACCACTAAGTTCTGCGCATGTTGGTCGAGTTGACGAGTGACTCTACCCCACGGATCTATCACCATAGAGTGCCCCCACGTTTCTCGACCGCAAGGATGAACTCCACCTTGCCCGGCAGCCACTATCCAACACTGATTTTCAATCGCTCTGCTTCTAAGTAACACCTCCCAGTGGGCATTACCCGTCACGGCTGTGAATGCAGCAGGAACGACAATTATTTGAGCACCTTTCCGCCTCAATTCTGAGTATAGATGTGAAAAACGCACATCATAACAAATACTCAAACCTAAACACCCAAATGGTGCCTCATGCGTGACCACTCTATCACCAGGAGTAAAGGTCTCAGATTCTCGATAACATTGGTGCTTATCGGCAACATCCACGTCAAACATATGCAGTTTATCGTAATGTGTCACCAGCGTACCAAAATCATCGAACACTAAAGTCGTGGTGGTGATACCTTTTTCCGTTCGAATCGGCATGCTTCCAATCACTAGCCATAGCTTAAATCGTCGAGCTAGTGATTGCAGTTTCTCCTGAATCGGTCCTTGATTCAGTGGCTCAGCATAACGATGGTAATCCTCTTTGCTACCAAAAATAATCGAATTTTCTGGTGTCAGGACCCAAGTAACCTTCTCTTGAGCGAACTTGTTTAGCTGATCTTCTATATGCTGCAAGTTAACCCAAGGATCCGCCCCTGATGTCATTTGAATGATTCCAACGTTACTCATAGCGATTCCTTTTGCTATTCAAACCTATATTTCAGTCTCTATTTTAATTTTTCCAACAGCTTCTCTGGTAGCTTAAATTCGCCTTTGCTCCGTGAAAGCTCTTTTACCACAGGTGAATCAAGCGGTCCCTTCACTTCATAATTTACTTGAGTGATTACCTCAACAACGGGTGAGATTACCGTGGTGATCGCAAGTACATAAAGCGCGGTTTGGGGCGTCACAGCGAAAGCGGTCAGTACCGGAATACCTGAGGTAATATCGGGCGTGAATTCTACTTCAGCATCAACCAACTGAGTGTTCAAATTCGCAAGGCCCTTAATATTCATCTCACCCGCGACCGCATCCATATTAATGTCATTGGTAACAAACACACCATCTTGGATTTTCCCGCTACCAGTGATGCTCGTAAATGCCATTCCTTTATCAAATACGTCACTAAAATCGAGTTTCATCTTACGGATGATTGAATCAAGGCTAAATAGACCGAGTAGGCGAGCAGCACCACCCACATCAGAAATCACCCCTTCGCCAAAGGTCAGATCAAGATTGCCTGACAAGGTATTCACTTGCATTGACCAAGGTGAACCATCCCATTCCGCTTGAGTGGTGATATCAAATGGAGCTTTTTGAATCCCGGTATCAACACCGAATCGCTCCATCAAATCGCTATTATTTTCGCCTTTAATATGGATATTTGTACTGGAGTGACTCACCTCATCTTTGAGTGTCCACCAGCCATCAATGTTCAGTTCATTCGTTCCACTGATCACTTGAACCTTTTTCCATTCAAGCCGATCATTTTGGCGTTGGAGATCAACGTTTACTTTACCTACGTTATAACCTTGCAGCCAAAAATCATTGATCACTAAGGTTAAGTTCGGCATCGCTTTATGGAATTTCCGTTCAAACTCTGAGATTAAAGGCCTCAGTTGTTTTGCTTTTTCTTCTTCCGGCGTTTTTTCTTCTAATACTTTATCAATAGCAGGAACATAGATGTGCAGTCTATCGAGGGATACACTCAGATCGTAAGGTTCAAGATAATTCACTCGACCTTCAATTTCTTGGCTCTCAACATCCATCTGCCAACCGAGGTTTTTTTTACGAGCACTAAAGTCCACATCATGCCATTCAAGGCCTGCAAATGTTAAAGCTTGGCTTTGTACTTTCAAACGTTTAGGCAACGGAATAATCGGGGTATTCATGGTATCAACCACTGATTTTGCACCGACGACAGGCTCATCAGCCACAGAAATCCACTCATCCAAATCAAACGTATCAGTACGAACAAGAACGTGGTGCCCAACGACAGGGCTAATTTTAAAGCCGCCATTCCCGAGCACTAAGTTAGTGGCGGTGAGTACTGGTGTATCATGAGTGATATCGATTTCTGCTTGGTACTTAGTATTAGGCAATTGCAAACGAGCGGTTATGGACTCTTGGTTACCTGACGCTTGTAAACTAGCTTTACCCTTATCTCCGGCAGATTTTGCTAACGGATATGGGTACTGGCTCTCTAAAGAAGTTAGGTTTGATTGCAAATCTAGCTGATAAGTAAATCCAACATCATTAAGTTGAAGGTCTACCCCAAGCTCCCAAGGTGCGTGGCCACTCAATCGCTTTAACCATCGTTGTCCAAGGTATGGCGTCAGTGGCTTCACATCCCAATCCCCTACCGCATCCAATTTTACGGCATAGCCTTGGCCTGCATTCTCACCGGTAAAATCAATGGATACCGGTTGATCTAAGATCTCACCGCCCAGTCCAGAAGCCATAATTACATCATCATCAAATTTAATTCGCCCCGTGACTTTTTCCAGAGTCATTGGTGGCGCAGCCATTTCTACGTGATTATTGTTTAAATCAGCAAAGCCCCATGCTCGTGTATCTTTGCCTTCATCAAATGGAATATTTAGCTTAAATTCGGACGATACCTTACCACTCACTTGAATCGCGGTAAGAGCAGCACCAACAGAGTCAACCAATGGCGAGGCTGTCATGTAATCCCGTACTGCATTTCCTGAAGCACTGACTTTCGCTTCAATTTCGATATGCCCGCCTTCTCCTAAATTTGGGATACGCCCTGTAATACGTTGCGCGTTGACTCCCATCAATTTTGCAGAACGTGAATCTAAGTGCATTGCCGCATTTTCAAACAGAAGGTCCAACTGCAAATTAGTCACAAGCGGCCAAGCGGTATCAAAACTAAACTTCGCATCTTCGAGACCAACCCAAGCTTGAAAGATGCCATCGTTTTTTTGATATGGATAATTGCCCAACTCTCCATACCACAACAATTTCGCAGTATGGGCTTTCCCTGCCTGAACCGCAGCAGAGAGATAATCTGTAAGGTCTTGTCCAAGTGCAAGAGTCGGTAAATAACGCCATGTTTGTCCTGCGTTATACACATCTGCTTCCGCATAAAAAGAGAGAAATGGACTAGCGTTATTCGGAAAATCCAGACGGAAAGCACCTAGTACTTGTAAATCCGGAGTCGCTGCGGTGACTTTATCTGCCCATAAACTCCAGCCGTCATCTAGGCGTTGCCACACCACATCAACCGCACCTTGCTTGATCACTAGTGGCGCTTGAAATACGTCCCCATAAGGGAGTTCATCATCGATAATTTGTAGTTTGGCTGTCGCTTGAGTTTTCGAACCTGCAATGGTGGCATTCGCATAGTTAACACCAGGAAGAAGTTCCCACTGCTTAATCGCACCATCAACTAATGAAGCTGAATAGGTTAAAGAGTCGGCGTCTTGCCCTTGTGCAATACGGATATCTTCAATTCGACCGCGTGGCGAAAGCTTATCTAGCAATTGCGTCATTTCTGTAGAATCAGGGAGCAATTTAGCCATAGGACTTAGCGTGGCAATATCAAGCTGTGAAACATTAAGTCGCCACTGTTCGGGTTGCCACTCAAATGCAATATCCAGTTCAGGCCATGGCGTGTCGTCAGTTCTAAGTTGAAGTGAGTGCCCATTAACTTGCCAACCTTTTTTCAACGGAGACAATTTAAATATGCCAGATTCAATAATTAGTTCGTGCTTTGAACCTTCCGTCCATGACAGTTCTGACGGAAGTACTTCAACATAAGCATCTACGGGTTTACTGCGATGTAATGTTATCCAACTATTTAAGCTCACTTTGCCTTGATCAATGCCCGTTTCTGTTTGTAGATAACGGGTTAACCATGGAGTCACTAATACGTTTTCAGCACTGACATAGAACTCCCCTGAGACAACTTGCAGCGATCCATGATCAATAAAGTTAGCACTTACCAACAATGAGTTAAGACTTGAGTCCGCGAGGCTCACTTCGCCTTCCACTTTGTGGTTTTTACCTTGGTTACGCCATTTCAGGTGACTAATATCAAGCTGACGCTCTTCACCTGAAACCGCTTGGTACTGCACCAAAGAGTTCGCCACGGTGAAATCTTCTAATTGGCGTAGCAGCAACGAATCCAGTTTTTGTATCACATTGGACTGCGGCGCTTTGGCCGAGTCGCTAGGAAGATTGTTACCCTCTTGCTGAACCAAACTGATCGAGCGAATATCTAAGTTCAACCCATTCAACGTGAGATCGGCGATAACTGGTTTAAGGTGAATCATCGATTGAATAAGATCGAATTCTATTTCGACTTCCTCAACAGAGAGATGATTCTCTTGCCCGGCTAAATTGGCATCTATATTTTTTAAGGAAATGGAGGGATGCGTGTTACGCCAAAAGCCGCTAACACCAGAAAGGGTGAATTCAAAACCAGATCCTTTACTCACCCAAGCTTCTATCTCAGATTTATGCTGATTTAGCTGAGGTAACGTAATGCGCAAGGCCGTAACAGTGATAGCAAGAACCACTAACACTGTTACTAATAACCACAATAAAATTCGCCATAAGCGTGTAAAAGTTGAACTCACAAAACTCTCATTACATCATAACAACATCGAATTGTTCTTGAATATACAGTGACTCAGCTTGAATGCGGACTTGCTTACCAATGAAGACTTCCAACTCAGCCAAAGCGTGTGACTCGTCACCTTCCAACGTTTCTGCGACGGCAGGTGAAGCATAAACCACAAATTTATCTGCATCATAAGCACGATTTACTCGCGTTATTTCACGTAAAATTTCAAAGCAGACAGTCTCGACAGTTTTCACTGAACCGCGACCTTCACAAGTAGGACAACTCGAACAAAGAATATGCTCAATGCTTTCTCGAGTTCGTTTACGAGTCATTTCAACCAAACCAAGTTGAGTAAAGCCGTTTATATTGGTTTTAACGCGATCTTTACTTAATGCCAACTCTAATGAATTCAATACTCGCTTACGGTGCTCTTCTGACATCATATCGATAAAATCAATAATAATGATCCCACCAAGGTTACGCAGACGCAATTGACGAGCAATAGCTTGAGTCGCTTCAACGTTAGTATTGAAAATCGTTTCTTCTAAGTTTCGACGACCAACAAATGCCCCCGTATTAATATCGACGGTAGTCATCGCTTCAGTTTGATCGATAATCAAATAACCGCCGGATTTAAGTTCCACTTTTCGGTCCAGTGAACGCTGAATTTCATTCTCAGTGTCATGCATATCAAAAATAGGCTTGTCACCTTCATACAGCTCTAATTTCGATGTTAGTTCAGGCACATACTCAGAAGTGAATTCTTTCAAGTATTCAAACTCTTGACGAGAATCGACTTGAATTTTGTCCAGTTCAGTGCCAACAAAATCACGTAAGATTCGTTGTGCTAAACCAAGCTCTCCATAAAGTGTAGTACGAGTTTTATATTTTGATTTACGTTCAATGATCTTCTGCCATAAACGTTTCAAAAACGCAGCGTCTTGAGACAGTTCTTTCGCATCAGCCCCTTCCGCAGCGGTGCGGATAATGAAACCACCGTGCTCATCACAATAGCGTGATACGACTTTTTTCAATCGACCACGCTCTGATTCACTTTCAATACGCTGAGATACGCCAACATGGCTCGCCCCCGGCATAAAGACAAGGTAACGAGAAGGTAAGGTAATATCGGTAGTAAGACGAGCACCTTTAGTACCAAGTGGGTCTTTCACCACCTGAACAACGATATCTTGGCCTTGGCGAACTAATTCAGAAATATCACGAACTTGGAACTGTTTTTTTTCATTTTCAGCGACGCATTCAGTATGCGGAACAATATCTGAAGCGTGCAAAAACGCCGCCTTTTCAAGGCCGATATCAACAAAAGCAGCCTGCATTCCTGGCAGAACACGGCTTACTTTGCCTTTATATATGTTTCCAACAATCCCACGACGAGCATCGCGTTCGACATGGACTTCTTGAAGAACTCCACCTTCTATCATGGCCACTCGAGTTTCACTCGGGGTCACATTTAATAGCAACTCAGCACTCATGAAGCGCACCTCAATGTAATTTATAAGAATTCGTGCAAGAGCTGGTCTGTTTCAAATAAAGGTAAACCGACAACGGCGTAATAACTTCCTTCTATACGGGTGACAAATCGCCCCCCTAAACCTTGTATTCCGTAACTTCCAGCTTTATCGCATGGTTCCCCTGACAACCAATATTGTTCTATTTCGTATTCAGTTAGGGGCTTGAACCATACATCAGTAGTCACCACTACTGACGATTGTTTAGTGTCTGTTACCACGCTAACCGCTGTCATCACTTGATGGCGATTAGCCGATAGTTTTAGCAACATGGATCTAGAATCAGAATAATCAACTGGCTTTTCTAATACTTGATTATTACAAACAACCACAGTATCAGAACCAATCACGATTGAGTCCGGTGCAGATAAACTTAACCCTGCCCGAGCTTTATCTTGAGACAAACGAAGAACATATTCGTATGGGCTTTCATGAGCTTGCTTCTCTTCTTTTATGTCCGCATTCACAATGCTGAACTGATAGCCAAGTTGCTCAAGTAGCTCTTTACGTCTTGGAGAGCCTGATGCCAGTACTAGGTTTATTTCATTGTGCATTAGACTATCTCACATGCCACTGACGACGAATTCGTCTCATTAGTAAAAACATCCATGGCCAAAGTATACAGTTAATCATACCTGCCCACAGAGATAATGGGTTAAACACGACATCTTGGATCAAATATTCACCAAAGAAGATCAATACTTGCATTAGAATCGTTAATAAACCGATGATTATGGCCTGTTGCCACAATGCCATATTCCTAATGACAAGAAAGTTCAATGCAATGATGTAGATGATGAGCGACATCATCATCCCTCGGATACCTAGAGTTGATCCAATCAATAAGTCCCAAAGTAGCCCTAAAACTAATGCGGTACCAACATTGACTCTATGTGGCAATGCGAGCACCCAATAACACGTCACGAGTAATAACCAAGATGGGCGTAATAAATCGAGGAGCCCAGGCCATGGAATAGTTTGTAGCACTAACGCAAAGATGAAAGAGGTACCAATCACGATTTTGCTTCTTAATACACTATTCGCCATTTTTAGCCTCTACTTTTACATCATCTTTCTTTGCTTCATCTTTCGCTATTGCGGCTTCATCTTGATGCTTAACCAGCTCCTTTGCCATACTTTCTGGGGCAGATTGCTGAACTTGAAGACGGCGCTCTTCATTCGGCCAAATCAAGAGTAAATACCTTAAGCGATCAAATTCAACTACAGGCTCGGCGGTAATGGCCGCAAACTCACGACGCATATCGTGTTCGACAGATGTCACATAGGCAACAGGATACCCTTCAGGATAAACACCACCTAAACCTGAAGTCACCAGAAAATCACCATTCTGAATGTCAGTACTGGTGGGTATATATTCAAGCTGAATTTGGTCTACTTTCCCGTTTCCAGAAGCGATCACTCGGATGTCATTACGTACCACTTGAACAGGGATGGCATTATTTGCATCAGTCAGTAGTAATACACGGCTATTATGAGCGGCAACAAACGTCACTTGACCGACAACACCTTTTTCATTCAGAACAGGTTGCCCTTCATATACACCATCAATCCGACCTTTATCGATCACGACTTGATGTCGGTAAGGAGACGTATCAACAGCCATCACTTCGGTTACCACCTTGCGCTCATCTCGAACGAAAGGAGAACCCAATAATTTCCGTAATCGCTGATTTTCTTCTTTATATTGATCCAATAAGATCAAGTCACTTTTGAGGCGCAAAACCTCTCGCTTCATTGCGTAACTATTCTCGATCAAACCTTGACGAGTATTCAAACGCTCATAGAAACCATCAAACATGACACGCGGTAAGTTAGCTGTATATTGAATAGGGGCAACAAGGCTATTGAGGAAGTAGCGGACACTTGAGAATGTGTCTAAACGACTATCAGCCAGCATAAGGCTGGCTGATAGAATTACAGCAAAAAACAAGCGCAGTTGTAGAGATGGGCCTCTACCAAAAATTGGCTTCATTTATATTTGGTCCTAGAATCTAGGTCCTAGGCACTAGAACATTTCTAGAACCTAGCACTAAACCGTTATTCTTCGCTGAACAGATCGCCACCATGCATGTCGATCATTTCTAGAGCTTTACCGCCACCAAGAGCAACACATGTTAATGGCTCTTCTGCAACGACAACTGGGATCCCAGTCTCTTCTGTTAATAAGCGATCAAGGTCTTTCAGTAGCGCACCGCCACCTGTTAGAACCATGCCATTTTCAGAGATATCAGAAGCCAGCTCAGGTGGGCATTGCTCTAACGCAACCATCACAGCTGAAACAATGCCGGATAGTGGCTCTTGCAGTGCTTCAAGGATTTCATTTGAGTTAAGTGTAAAGCTACGAGGAACACCTTCAGCAAGGTTACGACCACGCACTTCAATCTCTTCAACATCATCACCAGGATACGCTGAACCAATTTCATGCTTGATGCGTTCTGCCGTTGCTTCACCAATTAAGCTGCCGTAGTTACGACGAACATAGTTAATGATCGCTTCATCGAAACGGTCACCACCAATACGAACAGATGATGAGTACACCACACCATTCAGTGAAATTACCGCGACTTCTGTTGTACCGCCACCGATATCGATAACCATCGAACCTGTTGCTTCAGATACTCGAAGACCAGCACCAATCGCTGCGGCCATTGGTTCATCAATCAGGTAAACCTCACGAGCGCCCGCACCAAGTGCTGACTCACGAATAGCACGACGCTCAACCTGAGTAGAACCACAAGGTACACAAACCAAAACGCGTGGGCTTGGTTTAAGCACGCTATTATCGTGAACTTGTTTAATGAAGTGTTGTAGCATTTTTTCAGTTACGTAGAAGTCGGCGATCACACCATCTTTCATCGGACGAATTGCTGAAATATTACCGGGTGTACGACCTAGCATTTGCTTCGCTTCATGGCCGACAGCTGCAACACTCTTTGCTGATCCTGAACGGTCTTGACGAATTGCAACTACTGAAGGTTCATCGAGAACGATGCCTTGGCCTTTAACGTATATAAGTGTGTTGGCAGTACCTAAATCGATAGATAGGTCGTTTGAAAACATGCCACGAAGTTTTTTAAACATATTCTTCGCTCATCCTGCAAGAATTAGAAGACAAAAATTGCACTAAATGTACCAATGCCTTGCCATCACAGCAAGGCATTGAAGTATAAACATGGACAGAAACCCGCATTTTCTTACAGATTCCTAACTTAGATAGGTAAATCTAAACTTTTATCCTACCTAAACCCCCTTTATTAGTTAGTCAACCCAGGTTCATTGCGGAAAATAATCCGGTCATTACCACGATTGATGCCGAAAGTAACAACGGCAGATGGATCTTCATCACCTTTATTTCGCCAATTGTAAATTAACCAAGGTTGAATACCCGTAGACCAACTGCAAGTTACACCATCAGGATTCGCTATATTACCTTGACGCAAGAACAAACGGACTTGCTCTCGGCGACTGGTCGCTTGCCTCGCGTAGATACTTAATGACTCCCCCTTATCTACACTACCATCATCAGAAACAGGGTTTAGTGTATTCGCTAACTTAGCATCACTGACTGCAGGGGTAATCTCAGACCATTCAATATGGTTACACTGCATATTATTACTCGTATCGAAACGACTATTGCTATCTTTAGCATTGAGAACAAAGCTCCCTGCTCGCCAATATTCAATGCTGAGTGGAACCCTTACCGAGTAACCCTGATTTCCACCTACATCTTGCAATCTCATCCGGCCATAACGCACATCGGGTTGTGCTGCTAACAACTGACTGGCCGCTTTAGATATCGTCCCATCTGTACCTGTAACCTTAAATAACGTTGGATCTGTATGATTGCTGTTTCCATCTCCTGAGCTGTCTAATGACAGACTAAGTTCAGTGATGGTCTTCACATCTCCTACCCATGTTGAATTGTATGGACCATCTGGTGTGGTAATTTTGGCTCCCGCTCCAATTCGATTCCACTTAGCATCAGTCCATGAGCGACTCCATATACCTGTTTTATTACCCCAATGACTGGCGTCTAGCTCTGAGTCTAAAATACTCACCCGATCAGATTTATCTCCTCGAAGGTAAAAACTGGCTTTCAATACTTCATCGAAACTACCGTAGTTCTTCGTTTCATCGCCAGTACTGTTATAGGCTTTAACCTCAAAAGCGACTGACTGGAAAGGTTGCCCCATATAAGTAGACCCACCTTGCTGATCAGGAGCAGTCCAAGTCGATTGAGTGATATTGAAGTAATCGGGATAGAAGCGGCCAATACTCTCTTCGTCTTCCACTAAAGATGTAGACTGATAATGTGCATTAGACTTCATCTTCAATGTGCCAACTTCGTTCCAACGCAGTTCCAGAGTCTTCATTCGGTCATTCGTGCTATTTTTATCTGTAGATGCAAACTCGCCAATTAAAGGCGCCGCTAAGTTAGCTAATACTCCACCACTCGGATAGGCAACCTCAAAAGAGGCCGCATATGGCGCGGAGTGCCCTTTTGTATCCGTAAAATAGTTAAATGTTGTCGCTAGTGTACATTCATCAACACCGCTGCTATCGGAATAGACGACAGGCTTGAGAGACGCATTAAATAGATCGCCAGACGGAATAAATGCACCGTTCGCTTCAATTGTCGCGCCTGGGTTATTTTTTGTAGTTCCACCAGCAAGAGACGCTTTAACATCACAAATCGCAATCTTCCAAGGGCGCGATTTAATAGTAAAGCTACCCGTCAATTTGCCACCGCCATCGATTGGGCAACCTGATAATCCGGTACAGTCAAATTTATCATCTGTCAGCGTGA
The DNA here is from genome assembly GCF_005146325.1 of Vibrio genomosp. F6. NCBI lineage: Bacteria > Pseudomonadati > Pseudomonadota > Gammaproteobacteria > Vibrionales > Vibrionaceae > Vibrio > Vibrio genomosp. F6. The sequence goes on from NZ_SYUT01000016.1 coordinate 201,234, forward strand.
CCAAGAACTCTCCAGATTCCGATATTTTAAGCGTATCTTCCCGAGCCCCTTTATCTCCTGAAGTAAAGACTGGCGCATAAGTCAACACACCTTTCTTAGCTAACGTTGGATCCGGTTTTTTGACTTCATAGCTAATGCTTGGTGTCCCGCTATACGTTTCAACTTTAGTTTTACCAGTATCACTGCAAGCAAGAACTGTCGTAGTCACGTCATTATCTTTACCCGCGATAACCGTTTGGTCTGGTACTTCAAACTTAAATGGTACGAACTTAAACTGACTTTTAACGCTCTGACTCGTATCGTCGTCCATCGTCACGCTTAAGTTATAATTCGTCGACAAGCTAATATTACTCGTATTTTTCGGTGTCACTTTTAATTTAAGAACGCCAGAACTGTTTGATGTGAAGTTTGGGTATCTGCCAGAACCAAAACCAGGCTCTGCCGTCACATTAAATCGATTAGCATTTGGATCAACCTCAACGGTGACAGGGAGGCTTTCGGTTTCATCATTGTTGGTCGTGTTAATGGTAAACACGGGCACATCATCACACATTAGCGCAATATCTGTCTCTGGCGTCATTGTGACTTTGTAGTCATCAAACGGTTTGAAGCACTTATTGTCCGTGGCAATAATTTGAGCGTCATTATGCATGTCGATAGACCGTGCAGTAACCGCACCATTCACCGTCGCTTCGTTACTTAATGATACTGCAACTTCACTATATAGCAGCCCTGTAAATTCAGTGCGGGAGTTAAAGTCGACCTGACTACCTGTATATGAGTGCACAAATACCTGTAGTGAGCCCGAACCTGTCTCTTCAAATTTACTCGGACTTGCATCCCTTTCAATTCGGCTACTTAAATTGAGTTGCTGTACATGAATAAGTACCTCTTCCCCATCCGGTATTTCTATCACCCCACCATTATTGATATCGATTTTTTTAACCCAATAGACACCGGATTTAAAAATGGCTTTTGAGCCACGACCAACAGCGAGTGAGCCAATGACTTCATTATTTTCAAAGACGCGAGGTGAAGGTTCATCCCACAATGAAATATCATTCAAAGCGGGGTCAGTTGGTATTTGAAAGCTCTCTAACTCTGGTTTTTCGACCATAAGCCCTGATGAGCCAACGCAGGCCTTTCCATCACAAGCTATGCCCTGGTTGGTTCCGGTAATATCCGCCTGATAAAAACCAACATTTCGGTTACCGCTCGTTACTGGAGACCCGATAATTTTAGTTGCATTATCTAGCAATAGAGACGCCGATGAATTGCCATTCCATGTTTGGGCTGGAGAAGGAAATAGATTACATACCGCTTGAGCTGGTGGCTTCTCAAACATGAAGAATGAAGCGACTTCTTGCTTATGCCTTCGTTCTACATCTTCCATATCTTCTTCAACAATAAAGGCAACTTTATCTTTTTTTACGTCACATCGGCGTAACCACCCACCGTCATTACCATCGCGTGAGTTTTTAGTTCCCACTAATGTTGGTACCGAGTCAAAAGAAGTGGTGTCTGGAAAATTCGTATAAATTGCACAGCCATCAACGATGGGTTGCACCACTTTTTCAGTAAACCCTGTGGTATTTAACGTCGTCGCACTCCCTAACCAAAACTTTAACCCTGAGACATAGCCTTGACCAAGACCCGCAACAAACGCCACTTTTTCATCACTGGAAATATCAATATTTGCCCCAACTTCCGAACGCTCAAGAAACAAATTAAACGAATTTTTAGAAACGTTATCCGCAGCTCCAGTTATCCAGCGAGGCTCACCATCCGCTAATTTGTTATTTTGAGTTTGGATCTCAACCAATACTCCGGGGGCCTCTGACGCGCTCCCCGAAAAAGGGTTGGGGGCTCCAAAGTCGGTATAGTTAATTAGCTGTTTATTACAACCGTTCTTTTTACCACAAGCCGTATTCGTATTGACGCTACCTGCAACGATTCGCGAACCATTACTTAAATCGAGAACCCCGGGCTCAATTACAAAATAATCTATACTCTGCATTGGCGCAGGGACAAAATTGACCGATGAACTTGCTTTCCGATGGGGCGCTATTTTTTGAGAGATAACAGCTTGAGAATTTGTGACATCATGCACTCGAAGAGTAGATGGATACTCTGTGGTTTTCTTTTTGGTTTCTGTTCCTTTATTTGACAAGGATGCATCAATCGTTGGCATCACAAAAACCAATGGCGTTTCACCTGTATAAGTTTTATCAAATGTCAGTACGCAGGTCACTGTCGCATTATCGTGGTCATTGCTGCCATCGCCATTGTGATCATGATCGGTTCCAGTCAAAGAGTTGATCGTACAGGCTGATGAGTCAATTGTGCCAAATTCAAATTTCGGGCTAGTGTTGATTGGACCCGTAGTTGGAATATCGGGCTCAGTGAGATCATTAGAACAAGTAATACTTTTAGTCTCGCTACCTTCTATTTTTAAGTGTGTATCATTTAAACCTTGGAGGTTTGCATAAATAGAACTAACAACCTTCCATACCCCACTCTCCTCATAATGATATGTCAGCACCCCCGTCTTATTATTACCACCACGAGGATGGTTGGCATCATAAGTTAGCCATATATTATGTAGTTTTTCCGGGTTAAGCTCAGGAGAGTCAATTGTTAGACCATCGGTAATTAAAGCACTATTTGATAACAAATTACTCCATAAGGAGACGGATAGAGTTGCACCTGAAGGTTTCGAAGCGGTAATTAACTCCCTAGGGTTGTTGCCACCAATTTGCGCGTAGATCCCAAAATCGCCTGTAGACTGAGAAGATCCGTTAGTGCAATTTTCTGCTGTGAACCCAGCAAAAACACTCGATGAAAATAGGCTGACTGAAACAGCAAATAAGGTTTTCAAATACTGTCGCATATAGCTACTCCTTAACCCAAACTTCTTGCGAACGCTGAACTTGTAATTTTCCGCTACCACACACCGCCGTCGCTTCTACCCGATAAAAGGTTTGACCATCCAGCTCCCCTTTGCCCCCACAAGTTAAGCGAGGAGCGGAACATGGCATATCTACTGACAAACTAGGTGAACTGCCACTAACCGTTGTAGTGCACATTGCTTGAAAAGCAGAAGAGGTAGCTATCTCTGGAATCGGATATAACTGAGTTAGCGCCCATTCATTAGCCGAATGAGCCAACAACCACGCTTGGGTGCCGAGATGCTCACGGGTTTGATTATCACTGTTGGACCAATTCACGCGCGTCAGTGACGAGGCGAGAAAACCCATCACAACGATCACAAAAATAGCGACCACTAATACGCTACCTGACTGTCTTGATTTTTTATGGGACATTGAGCACCTGCACATCTTGTTTGTAAGCACTCTGCTCACCATCTTGTTCGAACAATAAATCGATATAAACTAACCCGCCACGTTGTAATGTCGGCTCTTTATATTTAAATCCGCTAGAAAAATTGACATTATCAGCCACTTGAACACCATTACGAACAATAGAACGTCCGGTGAGTGACATGCAGTAATTTACACGCTCATTGGTATCAACAATATAGAAGCGATTACTAATTGAAGAGCTGTGCAATGTAGCTGTCGCACCCGCTAGAGTATAGATGTTCTCTGTCGCGGTTTGGCCTGAGACATCAATAGACGTATTTTCGCCAAACAGGTCCGCTCTACGAGTAGGGTTGATTGCTAGACGCAAATTTTCAGCTAAGGTATGGTTTGCTGCAAGGTCAGAATTACCAATTAGAAACTGAATATCATCGCCAATTTTGGCATAAAACCCTGAATATTTAATCGGGTAAAAAGAGAGGCATTTTAGGTCAGCTGCCGCGACAGGAACTTCAAACGAGTTTGGCACTGCATGACGAAATTCTCGAGAAAGCTTTTCAATCACAAATTGAGCTTGAGTTTGCATTCTTTGGCGATCAATCGAGTCGGCATAACCTTTGGTGCCTAACTCAACAAAGCCAGCAATGCCAAGTACAATGATCCCACCGACCACCATCGTCAATACCATTTCGATAAGAGTAAAACCACGATTTTTCATCAGTAGTTCCCCTTATAGGCAACGAGTGGATAACTGCCATACTGCCCAGCGGTTACGGATATCTCTATTCGTTTTAAAGCACCAATACCGCCATCGTTATTACCATCCATATTGGCGTCATAGAAGACATCGACTTCAACGCGAAAATTAGGGTAATCACTATTCACTGAACTACCAAAAACATCAGCTAATGGATGTGTTGTAGACGAGATACAGTCGGCTTGAGTGTTATCGGTATACCAGCATCCAATGTAGTCATCAACATCATTGAAGTTTCCAGCATTTGTTTCGCCAGTATCACTCCCCAATGTTGTTGTACATGTTAATCCTTCACTACCAAAACCATCACAACGGCGAACGCCCCCGTCATAATCACTATTATGATCAAAATTACGGGCGAGGATTTGACTCATAAAGCTTTGCCCTAACGCAATCGCACGAGTTTGATAGTGAGGGGCGGCTGAATCACGAATGTTAGGAAATAACAGGCTGGTTAAACTCACCATTGCAATGCCAAGGATCACAATGGCAATAATGCTCTCAATGAGCGTCATTCCGCGTTGATGAGACTTAAGCATAACACTCATAAACACGCCCCTCTTCTCACATAACCTTGGCTATTAATACATACGGAGGTGGTTTCACTGCCGTTTGTTAGGTTAATTGAGACTCCTGCACTTGCAGCATTTAACGGATTTCCAAGCAGATCAAAATCAATAGGGGAAGTGGTTGAAGTGACAGTAACGCCATCAATACGCATAACGTCACCTCGTTCATTGGCTTTTTCTGGTGAGCTTGCAGCAGCGCACCCTTCAGTCGAGCCAATACAGCCATCACTGGCGGTAAGTTGAAAACTCGTGGTTACGGGGCTGATATTCGATTGCATGCGATAAACCTGCAATTGACGAATAATTGAAATGGCTTGTTCTTGCGCGGCATAAGTAGAAAAGCTGCCGACCCCGATATAACGACTGGCGGCATAAGAGGAAACTATCCCGATCAGAATAATCACCACGATAAGTTCAATCAATGTAAACCCCAATCGATTCCCACGCATAACTCAGCCTTTTGAAGTAACTTACTGACTAGTATATAGGAAAGCGATAAAGATGTGAGCGTTATACAGCACTTTGTGTCGAATTATGAGGGGGCAAAAAAAAAGACCAGCCTAGGCTCTAGACTGGTCGATAATAAAAGCTATCAGTTATTTAAGGCATTGCACAGGCTGTTCCTGATGTACCATCAATAACTCGAGATGTCGCTTGAGCTGATGATGTAGCCTGAGTATAACGAACACAACTAACAGTGTACCCTGTAAAACCATAATCAATAGTGTCCGCTACAGGTGTAGTGTTGGTCAAAACATTGAACCCATCAAAATCAAGGGCTGCGCCAATACCAACGGCTGTCGCTTCAGGATAGCCAAAAACAGTCTGAATCGTTACTCCATTTTCGACAATATCAGCATCAGCAATGCGCTCTTCACCTTCAATTGCAGATTTACCATAAACAATACCAGAAGCACCAGCCATTGCACCTTTTAAGCCTTCCAAAGAAGAGTTACGAGCATCATCTTGTAGGTTCAAGAAACGTGGCGCAGCGGTTACCGCTAAAATGCCTAGAATTACAATTACAACCACTAATTCAATTAGGGTGAAACCGCCTTGTTTTTTCATAGTTACTTCTCTCTATGTTGGTTAAAGTTGCAGGGCTACTGCAAAGTTACGGTCACACGACCAGTTTTAATTTCGTACATAAAATTGTGCGCTGTACTGCCCTCTAATTGGGTGTAAGTGCACGTCGAATTCGTATTATCAGCCTTTGCTGAGTATTTATTGTTTGAATCATCAGCCGCGGTGCTTGATTTCGCTACCTTTGGCGGATTCTGCAAAAGATTTTCCATTAAATCGACACAAGCTTGATCATCCACGCTTGTTGGGTAAGAACTAGAATCAGTGTTAATACCATAAGGGTATCCATCACGAAAATCGGTACTCACTCCGCTGTTGCTTTTTGAACGTGTTAGCCAAAAATCAACGCCGTCATAATCAACAGTATTATAGCGTTCATTGCCAATGGTTGCAGATGGGCGAGCTTCCGCTTCCCATTGCGCACGAGCAGAAAGGACACCAGTGGCAAAGCCGCCCGCAATGCCCTCAATGCTGGCTTTTTTTGCTTCATCTGTCACATCGAGAAAACGAGGTAAAGCTGCGGCAGCTAGCAAACCGACAACAACAATAACAACCACTAATTCAACTAAAGAGAAACCCGTCTGTTTCTTGTACATTTTTAACTCACTTCTGTTATCGGTATTGCATATTATACATCGTTCAATTAAGGATGAACATCGGCTTGGAGTCAAAAAATCATAATGACAAAAATTCGACATTCACACTAAAGCGTTCATTTTTTAGCTGTAGGATAATACTCATGTTACTCACATAGCGATATTGGCAGCGGTAACCATTCTGTTCTTTATAAATATTACTTTCTGCGTCATCTATCCCAAGCAATTGTTGTTCCGGATAAAGCAAGTCTAACCAATAAGCACAATCAAGTTTTCCATTCTGAATAGGCAATACCCAACCAGACTCGCTAAACGTAAGCTCATGACGATTAATGGTTAACCTTTCGAGTTGCCCTTTTAGTAGCCACTCTTGTTTATAATAATTCGCCCTTTCGAGTATTCGTTTACTTGCCAAAAATAGAGCGGTATTTTCTGCTTCTTCTTCTACAGGCTTCCAAGCAATCAAAAAACTCATCACGATAATGATAATGGCCAGTAGCCAAATCACAAATCGAGACCGTTGTTCATTATTGGTCATGCTAACCTTTCACCACGTCAAGCATTCCCCACATTGGCAGGAAGATACCAAGAGCAAGCACTAACACCATGCCAGCAACAACCACTAAGAGAATAGGTTCGATTCTGGCGGTTAATGTTTTTAAATCATAATCAACTTCGCGATCATAAAAATCTGCTACTTCTAACAATAGCTCATCAATACGACCCGTTTCTTCGCCTACGCTCACCATTTGAATAACCAGTGGTGTAAAAATCCCGGAATTAATGGCTGTCGAAGAGATGGTACTACCCGCTTCAATTGCTGCTTTCATTTCTAGAATTCTGAGCTCTAAATACCTATTACCCAAGGCTTCTGCCGCTAAGGCTAAAGATTGATTTAGAGGCACACCTGCTTGCAACATCAAGGCGAAGGTACGTGAAAAACGAGACAGTTGTGCCCGATTAATCACACCACCAACGACAGGGGTTTTTAAGCGCATTCGGTCCCATCGCTCTCGGCCACTATCGGTATTCACCCAAGTTTTAAAAGCAAAGATCATTCCAAGCAGCAGACCAATCATCGCCCCCCAATAGTTCACAAAAAAGTCGGACATGCCGATAAGAATTCGCGTCGGCAAAGGCAGTTCAACACCGAATTTACTGAACATGCTGGTAAATTGTGGGATCACTTTCACGTTCAATATAAACAGCGCTACCATAATGAAACTAATAACAAACGTTGGATAACGCATCGCTGTTTTAATTCTTTTCCGAGTCTCTACTTCTTGCTCGTAATAGCCCGCAAGTTGAAGCAAAGCTTGGTCTAAACGACCGGTATTCTCACCAACGTTAACCATAGAGACAAACAGTGAACTAAACACTTTCGGGTGCATCTGCATTGAAGCCGATAAACCACGCCCATTGGTCAGTTCTGCGGTCACCTCTTCAAGCGCATCTTGTAACTGTTTATTGGAACAGTTTTGGCTTAGCCCCTTCATGGAACGTAGGAGTGGAACCCCTGCTTTGGTTAAGCTATACAGCTGACGACAAAAGATCACTAAAACTTCTAATGGAACCGGTTTTCCCATAAGCACAGAGAGATCAACATTAAGGGAGCCGCCCCCCTCTTTAGCTGGTTGGATCGATGTAGGGATGACCCCTTTATTCATCAAAACATCCGCCGCAAGCTCTTCTGTTGATGCGTCAACTTTACCTGAGGCTTTACTACCATCTAAGTTTCGACCTTGATAACGATATGTAGCCATATTTTTTCCTAAATCAAGATAGCATCAGCCATACCTGATGCGTCACCTTCACCAAGGTTCATGACTTCATCAAGGCTGACTGTACCTTCTATCGCCAACTCCATTGCAGAGGCGAGTAAAGGTTTATAGTTTTTAGAAGCTCGTGCCGCTTTAGAGAAAGCAACCGCATCGCTTGAGCGTAAGCTATCCATCATATGTTGCTCTAACTCAAGCATTTCAAAAACACCAATACGACCACGGTAGCCTGTTAGGTTACAGTTTTGACAGCCACGACCTTTGGTAAACGTTTGTTCAACTTGGTTAGGAAAACGGACACTGAGCCACTGCTTTCTTGCCTCATCAATTTGGTCGTCTACTTTGCAGTCTGGGCACACTTTTCTGATCAAACGTTGTGCAACAACAGCACGAACCGCACTGGCAACAAGGTAACCCGGAGCCCCCATATCCATCATACGTAAGGCGCTATCAATCGCATCATTGGTATGGAGCGTACTCAGCACTAAGTGACCTGTTAAAGCCGCTCGCAGACCAATTTCAACCGTCTCGTGGTCACGCATCTCACCAATTAGAATGATATCGGGATCTTGACGTAAAAAAGTTCGAAGTACGGTAGAGAAGTTCAAATTGATCTTACTGTTCACTTGAACTTGGTTGATTCTCGGAAGACGATATTCAACCGGGTCTTCAGCTGTAATGATTTTCTTGCCTGGAACATTCAGCTCAGACAGTGCGCCATATAACGTTGTCGTTTTACCTGAACCCGTAGGGCCTGTTACTAAAATCATGCCATGTGGCCGACGCAGTTGATCCCGCAAACGAGCCAGAAGATCGGCCGGTAAACCAGACTCCTCTAACTTACGTAAACCAGAGGTTTGGTTAAGCAAACGCATTACCACTGATTCACCATACTGAACGGGCATCGTCGACATACGGATATCTACCGATTGGCCTTTCACTCGGATATTAAAACGGCCATCTTGTGGTAATCGTTTCTCCGAAATATCTAAGTTCGCCATCAGTTTTAAACGAAGCACCAACGCTGATGCGATATTCACTTCATTTAATAAAGTTTCATGGAGCACACCATCAATACGTTGACGCAGGCGCAGTACGTTAGAGTCTGGCTCAATGTGTATATCTGACGCCCCAACTTGAATCGCATCTTCAAACAGCGAGTTAATTAGTTTAACAACCGTAACTTCATCACTGTCTTCATCTCCGATATCAAAATCAAAGGCTTCATTAACTTGGTGCTCAGCTTGAAGTTGTTCGGCAAAGGATGCGATATCTTTTGTTCGGCGATAGTAGCGATCAAAGCCTTCTACTAACTGCCTTTCAGGTGCTATGACAAATTCCAGCCCATACTGACCAAGTTGGTCTAATAGTGATTCTTGGGCAAACAAATCCGCAGGATCACTCATCGCAATCCGTAAAGTATCTTGGTTTCGGCCAATAACAAGTGCACGTAATCGTCGGGCATGCACTTCTGGTAGCAGTTGAACTGCATCAATATCAACCGCGGCTCGACTCAAATCAATGAGCGGTAAATCAAGCTGCTGCGATAGGAACATCAACATCTGCTGTTCAGATAAGAAACCAAGTTCGATTAATGTATCACCCAGCTTTTGACCTGTGCTTCGCTGCGCTGACAGAGCTTGCTCAACTTGTTGCTCGGTAATGATCCCCTCTTCAACGAGTAAGTCACCGAGTCTTTTTCTTAACTTAATTTGCACTTGTTGACTCCTGTATTGTGCGCAGAACTTTCATGCGATCACGAACAAAATTTTGAGACTGTTTTGAAATTCCAATAAGGGATAATGCTTGTTGATATGAATTAAACGCTGAGTCAAAATCCATATTGCGCTCTTGTTGAATCGCCAAGCCTAACCACCAGCGACCATTTTCAGGGTCAAGGCCGACAAGCTGTTGATAGCTTTCTAAAGTAACTTCACTTTGCTTAGACTTTTGCCCTAACGCTGCGCGCATTGCAAGATAGCGAATACTAGGGTTTGGTGGTAAATGAATCAGCGGGCTTAATGCCACGTCAGGCTGTTTCTCTTTAATCAGCAACTTACTCAGCCCTAGACGTAGATCTTCGCTATCCGGTGACAATTTTATCCCATACTGAAGTGTATCATACGCTTTACGCGCATCACCTTTACCGTAATATAAGGCCGCTAATTTTTGACGAGCAACTTCATTTTTTGGCGTATAGCGCAATACTTCGGAATAGTTACTCAAAGCCCCATTCATATCGTTACTGTCTAGCGATTTTTTAGCACGACTCAGCGCATTTTGAGCCAAAGCTTCAGGAGTAAGCTCAACTTGCTCCACTACCATTGCCGATGTTGGGGCGGTTTTCACATTGGTTTCTTTCGTTGACTCATTAGCTTTAACAGCACGAGTCGGTTGAGATGACTTACGCTCAGCTATTTGGCTATTTACCAGCTGAACCTTTGCCGACTGACTCTCTACTGATTGAGGCTGATTAATTTTTGCGACATGAATAGGCTTTTGAGATGAAACGCTCACCGATTTCTTTTTCTCGTCATTGACGGGTTCGAAAATGGTCACAGCTTGAATCGTTTTTTCTGGCGTCACAGGCGTGAAATCAGACTCTTTTTTATCAGCCACTTTTTTTTCAGCTAATGTGCGAATATCACTCTCTTTCCCTGATTTAGAGTCGTCACGCAGATTAACCGTATTTTCGGAAGTCACAATCATATCGGATTGCTGAGATACCGCCCATCCACCGACCGCTAAGCTTAGAGAGAAGCCTAACGCAACCCAAACAACAGGCGATCTCGACTTCACTTTATTGACTTGAGCCTTCTCAATAGGAGCCGATAGTGATTGGTCTTTATTCGCTAACTCTGACAGCGCATTGTTCATTGCACTCATGATTTACTCCAGCCCCAAATCAATGGGTTTTTAAACTTAGGCTTAAGCACATCGAAGGTGTCATGCATCGCCGAAAATAGGTGGTGGTTCTGTGTTGAACTACTTTGATCGCAACAAGCCAAGATGAGCGCTTTATGGCAGATTTGATTAATTAATCTTGGAATACCACCAGTAGAGTGCCAAACCGCTTTTTTTTGATTTAAGCTAAATAGCGATGTACTGCCTGATGACTTTTCTAAACGATGATCGATATAAGCGACCGTTTCATCAAGCGAAAGAGGTCGAAGTTTTGCACTGAACGAAATTCGCTGCCTAAACTGCCTCAGGTGGTGTTGAGATAATCGGTCATCGAATTCAGGTTGTCCAAGTAAGATCAACTGCAGTAGCTTTTTCTGTTCGGTTTCTAAATTGCCAAACAAACGTAATGTTTCAAGAGTTTCATCAGTCAGTGCTTGAGCTTCATCTATAATCGCAACCGCGCGACGACCGCTGGAGTGAATATCTATCAATTTAGTTTGGATTTCATCAACGATAGTGGCATCAGGCACTTTCTCTAGCCCTAACTCTTTTGCGACCGCTTGACGCAATTCACTACCAGTCAGAATAGGATTAGGTAAATAAATTAATGCCACATGCTCTTGCAAATGATTGACTAGCATGCGGCAAACCATGGTTTTTCCCGTTCCGACTTCACCTGTCACCTTAATGACACCTTCCCCCATCTGGACTGCCGATATTACAGTTTGAATCGCCTCATAGTGAGGCGCTAAACCATAAAACAGGTCAGTATTTGGGGTTAGGCTAAATGGCTGACAACTAAAACCAAAGTGCGCCTGATACATAATATCTCCACACAGAGGTTATTCTTCGTCAGGGAACCATTCTTGAAGTAAATCGCGTGAACGCTCTAGCTCTTTCTGCCAAGAATTAACACCGACGACTGTCGGTTTCAATAAGATCACTAACTCTGTTTTTCTAGAAATTTTTGATGTGTTGCGAAATAGGTGACCAAGAGCTGGAATATCACCTAAGAATGGAACTTGCGAGACTTGATCGACAGTGGCTGATTTCATTAAACCGCCGATAACCACAACATCACCATCACGAGCACGGATCACTGAATCTGACTCACGAATTGAACTTTTTGCTAGCGGCAGAAGAATATCGTTAAAGTCGCCACCGAGGTTAAGCACTTTATTTTCCTCTTCCACATCTATAACCGCGGGGTGTACATGCAGTAGCACATTGCCTTTATCATCAATCTGCGGCGTTACATCTAAAGATATGCCAGAAAAGAATGGCGTCAACGTGACTTCAGGTACTGCCTGAGAGTTCTCACCACTGCCCGCATTACTCGAAAGTTCGGTCACATAGTATTGATCGGTACCGACTTTGATCACCGCTTTTTGATTATTAGCCGCCGTGACTCGCGGGCTAGAAAGCACATTCAAATCACCCTGAGTGTCCATAAAGCTCAATACAGCTTCGAAGCTACCGCTAGAAACGACAATGTTTGACTGCCCACCTAACAAAGAACCAATAGAATCTAAACCAGGTAAAGCACCAGGAACAATTGAACCGGCCGCATTCTTAGTAATCGTTCCGGTACCAATACTGTAATTTGTCCCGTTTGAAGAGAACATCTTATTCCAATTGATACCTTGCTGATATCCATCACTTAACGTGACTTCTAGAACTTTAGTTTCCAGAATAACCTGACGGTGCAAACGCTGTTGTGAAATATTTAGGAACTGTCTTACTTCTCGAATTTCATCAGGGTAAGCGCGAACGGTGATCACACTGGCTTGCGGTGTAACAACCACGCTTTGCCCGTCACCTGAACCGATTAATTGAGCTACGGCTTTTTCCAACTGAGGCCAGAAATCGCTTTCACTTGTGGTTTCAATTTCAGTTCCACCACTTGTTGTTGAGCTTGAATTTGATGAATCTGAGCTTGATGAATCAGAAGAACTGCCAGAAGAACTTGAGCCATTCTCAGTAATTGAACCTGTTTTTATTGAAGTTAATGAACTACCCGCACGTTTCATTTGCAAGTAATCCACAGGGATCGTCACTGAACGCAGGCCTGCAGGAAATACTTGAAGTACCTTGCCTTGCTTTTCAACATCATAGCCATACATATCGCGAACAACGTTTAACACTTCATCCAGTGTGACATCGGTCAGGTTTACCGTAATTCGGCCATTAACGCTAGGGTGAATAGCAGCACTAAACTCTGTACCCTTAACTAAACTAGTAAAAAAGGCCTTGGCATCAACATTATCAGCTTGAATTCGGAAACGTTTTACTGGTCCGCCAATCGCTAACACTGAGTTATTCAGATCAGGCATGAGGTCATCTTGAACAGAATCAGGCAACTCTTGCAAATTGCGACTATTAGATTCATTAATCGCTTCATTCAGCGCTTGTTTCACTTCAACAGGATCTCTATGCCCCATTGAACAGCCAGCCAATGATGCCACTACAATTCCTAATACGATTTTTCGCATATTCTCACTCAAACCTTTTTTGTTCTGATTCATATTTAGTGCTTAATATTTAGAGAGAAAAGTTCTAACTTCCAAGTTTTGCTACCACGTTGAAGAGTGACATCTTCTGCATTTACCTGCTTCACTCGGTAACCACGAATTGTATTTCCTTGAGTGACCACTTGATCATTAAGGATGGCATAGCATGGAGCCTCATCTTTACACACAATACTTTGAAGTGTCGGTAAACGATATGTGAGCACCCTCTTTTTCTTAACAACCTTATCTGCTGGTGCCATCCAACCAAGTGGAGCCGTTGGATCTTGAGCAGCAAAAGCAGATAATGAAATGCCCATAAGACATACAATGATAGATTTAACCACCGATAAACTCCTGCCTAGTCCCCAATGTGTAAACTTCTAAGATCAAACGAGCTTCTGGGTACTTCTCTACAGAGTAGTTAAAGTGTCTCCAGTAATATTTTACGGGTAAGTTTTCTAGAGCATTTAGATACTTTTCTATCGCAAAATAGTTTCCTGTCAGTTCTATCCGAACAGGATGTACAAAGTAGCCAGAGTAATGGCCTTCACTTTGATCGTTATTTTTGACAATTGGTTCAGCATTTAGTGATTCCAGCGAGATTAGCTTAAGATCTTTACCACTCACTAAAACACTTTCCAATAAATGAGACATTTGGGTTGGCGCAACTAAGCTTTCTATAATTTCAGATAATTGAAGAGAGAGCTCCTGACTTTGAACAATTAAGCTTTGATATTCTTTATCAATCTCTTGATCCGGATCTTTACTTAATTTCGCGGTTAAAACCATTAACTCACTCTCAGCAAGTTGATTGTTTTGCTTTATCTGGCGTAGCTGATTTTTTGAATTATTATAATCTTGGAGGCTAGGTTCCACTAGGAAAGTCAGAAACACAAAGAAGAAACCCACCGCGCCACACAGTAAAATCAACCACTTTTCACGCGAGCTTAACGCCATGAATTTATCGTTTAGGAGTAGCCATTGTTGCTTCACTATTTAGTGCCTCCACGAGTATGCAATTCAAATGTCACAATATCTTGTTCGTTTCTACCAATTTTAAGTTTATCAAAGGTACGTCCAACCAAATTCAATTCATGTTTGAACTGACTGATCCAGTTTGGAATCACGCTGGCATTTCTCGCGACACCTTTTAAATCTAAGGTGTTAGCATTAATGGTAATATGACTTAGTGATATATCTCGGCGACCTAATGTTGCCAGTGCGCTCATCACTCCTGAGTATCCAACTTGTTGCGATTGGTCATACTCTCCAACCGCAGATAGAGAACTTTGTTTCGCAGAAATTTCAGCTTTTAAACGATTAATAGCCGCGATTTTTTCGGGTGTCGGCACATGACGCTCAAGCTTTTTCTTAAGCTCAGTGGTTTGTTGATTGAGTTGCGCGGCTTGCTGCTGCTGTTGAGCGAGTTCAACTTCCAACGTTGAGATTTCATAGCGATAGTAGCCATATGTTCCAAGCATAATAGCGGAGATAACACACCAAGTTCCGACAACGTTAGCAAGGCTGAAATACTCTTTTTTCGGCTTGAGGTGAGTTGGATAAAGGTTTACAGAGAACCCTTTTAGCTGAGTTGCAATGCGCTCAATGATTTGGCCAGATAGCTCTTGTTCTCCCTCAATAAGGCGAGAAACCTTAGCACTTAAACGATCATTAAGTTCTCGAGCAAGCTCCTCCTCATCTTCATCATCACAACATACTTTTAACTGATGGAGCTGAGTACCTTTCAGCTGTGATGACAAGTAGTCAATCGAACGCTGTAACTCTAAAGCTAAACCGTCAAGCTGAAGTGAGCTAGAAGCCGCTCCCGTTAATGGCGGAGCCACACTTCGAATCGTTCGCTGGAAACAGACCGTCTGATTAACAAAAGCACCTATCTTAAAGTTGCCTTTTTTACTTCGCTGCAAAAGCATGAAGTTTTCTAGCTCACCCGCAGAGTGTCCCCATAATTCATCTTCAGGGAGTACTGCATTGAGTGTTCCTCCTGCTGCGTTAATCAATGCAAGCAAGCGGTCCAGTAACTTTTTAGACAACACATAAGCTTGCACTTTGTTGCCAGTCGGTAGAGCAATGGCATCCGTTACAATATCGGTAACTCGCTCAGTGATAAGCTCTTTCAATAAAAATGGCAGTGCAACAGGCCATTCTTCTTTAGGAAGTTCTGGTTTTTCTATTTGATAGGTTTGATAGTGATTCGCATTAAGTACCACATTCAATGGGGCATCAGATAACTCAACTTGCTTAAGCGCTTTTTCAAATGCCCCTTCCCAATTTGAACCTTCAATTGGGATGATCGCTGATGCGGCAGAGCTTGAGCCTGCTGAGAAATAAATTGCATCAGGTTGAATGACAGCAAAGAGCTGATTTTCATTAACTGCAGCAGGTCTAAATTTTTCTAATAGGGACTTTAATTTCATATCGAATACTGTTACTTCTGTCGCCAACGATTTCGTCTACCAGGTTTAACTGTCGTGTCATTTTTAACGCTTTTAGCGGGCATTAAAGACTCTTCAACACCAACATAGCGTCCTTGTAATCCATGCACACCTAGCTCACCTAATGTTTGCCACTCTTGTTTATTTTCGACGCCAACGGCAATAACTTGAGCATTGGTGTCAGCACAAGCGCCAATCATACTTCTAACGAAGAGTTGGTTTTCATGTCTTTGATCTATTTTCTTGATAAGGCTTCGATGTAGTTTAAGGTAATCGACATTGAGATCTTTAATATAGTGAGTGCTTACAATCGTTCGACCCGCTTGGCCGACGATGATTTTACACCCTAAACCAGATAACATTTTAACAACTGGTCTCATATAATCTAAATGCTTTACGAGCCGACCTTCTGCAAACTCAAAACTCAATGAACTTCGTAACTCTGTCGGGAGTTGTAATAGCTCATATCTAAACCACTTGAAATACTGTTTATTTGAAAATGGAACTACATTCAGGTTAATAGAGTAGCATACTGGGTCCTTTGACGCTTTCAAAAAATTGACTATTGAGGTAATAACTGCTTGATCCATTTGCTGTTCATAGCCCACTAATTCGATTGCAGCAATAAAACGAGAGGTCTTAATTATCCCTTTTTCAGGATCGGTGATACGGGAATAAATTTCATGATGCAGCAACTCCTGCTTACCGGAATCTGATTTTAAAAAGCAAGCTTGCTTAAATAAATGAAGATTTTCAGGCAACAAAGCTTTGTCAAACAGGGTTCTCCAACGAACACTTCCTCTCTCTTCTTCAACCTGAGTTTGCTTTTTAAAGCGACTCCAGTTATTAATTCGTTGCAGTTGAGCACCTTTTAATGCGGTTTCCGCTTCATCCATAATCTGGCTATGTCGCTCACCGTCGACGTACATAGACACGCCAATATGGCACCAGTTTTCAGTTTCTAATGGCTCTGGTGGTGTGATTTTTTCTAGCTGACGAATACACTGCGATGCGACAACGGAGATCTCTTTCAGACCTTTTTGCGGAATTAATATGGCAAAATCAGCATCGTAATAACGAGAAAATATAACATCAGGGAAACGCTGGACAATATTTGAAAGTACGTTACCGACGTCAATAATAAAATTATCACATACCTCTTTTTCGTTCTCTTCAAGTACCTGCTCCCACTCCTCGATGCGAATGAGTAGCACCCCGCCACGAGCGCCACTCTCGTGCAGTGCTGATTCTAACTTACTGTCAAAAAGTACTCTATTTGCCGTTCCAGTTAGTTTGTCTAAGAAGGTTTGAGTTCGAATAAAGGTATCAAAACGACTGCGCTCTTGCCGAGCATCTTGCAACTCTTCAATTAAAACATCCAGAGCCTCGCTTGCAGTATAAGGCCACTCTTTATGATCACCTTTTGCGTGCTCTTCAACACGACCTGCAAGGATCATTCGCCCTCTCTCTTCTAATAACTCTGATCCTACTAACTGCGCTTTCAGCCAATGAACGCCACGGATCAGACAAAATATAACTAATCCCACCGCTAAGGTAATCGACCACATCGCTTCAAATGAATAACTATGACCAAGATACGGAGGAAGCGCTTTAAAGGTAATGCTATAACCGGGGCTTCGTTTCAACTGAAATGTACGCTCATGGAGGCGATCGGCGGCGACTTGTGGGGAGGTATCCCGAAAGCGGTAAACAACACCAGCAGAAGAGGAGAGTTGCATCTCGACAATATTAGATGCTTGTAACATTTTGGGCATCCACCCCTGCATTGAATATGCAGCATCGGGTGATTCCATCTCTTTATCTACAACCTCAACAATACCTTCAAGGTAGTGATTAAGATAATCTTGACCAATACGTTTAAATGATAATGTGCCACCAATAAACAGGATGAACATTGCGCTGATCACAATGACCGTCACAAAAGCAACTAAGCGAGTACTTAACTTGAGAGTAGGGGTATACCTCATGAATACAGAATCCCTGTTTTATTCACTTATTATCAATCCACACAAATAATTATCTTAATAATATTGTAAACGATGAATTAGAAACAGAATTCGCTAACTCTCTAGAAAATGAAAAAAACCGCGACATGCGCGGTTTTTTATTTCATAAATGCAGGTGAACCCACTTTATCTAATACGATTTAGCGTCCGTTCTGTTTAGAACGGAATGTCGTCATCGAAATCCATTGGTGGCTCATTGTACTGAGGCTGAGCTTGTTGTGGTGCTTGCTGCGGTGCACGTTGCTGTTGTGCTTGTGGAGCTTGCTGCTGCGGTGCCTGTTGTTGAGGTTGCTGAGGCTGTCCCCATCCACCTTGTTGTTGCTGACCACCTTGTGCAGGAGCGCCACCTTGACCACGGCCACCAAGCATTTGCATTACGCCGTTAAAGCCCTGTACAACTACTTCTGTTGTGTAGCGGTCTTGTCCACTTTGATCTTGCCATTTACGAGTCTGTAATTGACCTTCAATGTAAACCTGTGAGCCTTTACGTAAGTACTCACCTGCTACTTCCGCAAGCTTTCCAAATAATGCAACACGGTGCCATTCTGTTTTTTCACGCGGCTCGCCTGTTGCTTTATCACGCCATGATTCAGACGTTGCAATGGTGATATTCGCTACTGCACTACCATTTGGCATATAACGAATTTCAGGGTCATTACCTAGGTTGCCCACTAAGATTACTTTGTTTACTCCACGGCTGGCCATGTTTTGCTCCGTCTAGATTCATACGTATTAAAAATTCAGCCCACAAGAATAACACGCTTTACCCCTAGGACAAATCTCAAAGCTTAAACTTCCCGGTTTGATTTGATTTTGCCTCCATCAAGTCGCTGAGTTTCGGAGCAATCTTACTTTTTTGCCTGCTAACAAATCGCTTAGTTACTTATCAATTTGAAGCCTAACGCAAACCAGAATATAAGCAATAGAACACATAAATCAAAAGTGCCACTGTTTAAACAAGTCAACAGGAGGCTCCCTATGAAAAATACCAGCTACACCAGAACGATCTACTTCCTATGCCTTGAGCCAACACTTATTCATCCAGATGTTGACCTCATAGCACAGAAGTTGAGGTTGACGATCCCACGAATCTCCCCCATTGAGCTTATGGAAGCTTTTCAAAGCCATAAACATAAGATTCTATTATTGGATTATCAAACCCATCGTCAAATTACCCAACAAGTTCAGGGTTTACCACTAACCAACAAGAATTTCGAAACTATTTTGATTAATGTTGAGAAACGCTTAACAACCGATGAACTGCTCACTTTTGGCAGCCTTAAGGGCGTATTCTATAAAAATGATGACCCTAAAATAATAGCCCAAGGTCTTGGCGAAATTATCAATGGTCAAAATTGGTTACCAAGAAAAGTGAGCAGTCAACTTCTACACTACTATCGCCATATGGTTCATTCTCACACCACTCCAGTCTCTGTCGATCTAACGTTAAGAGAGCTTCAAATTCTACGTTGCTTACAGTCTGGTTCATCAAATACTCAAATTGCAGATGACCTTTTTATTAGTGAATACACCGTAAAGTCACACGTTTATCAAATATTTAAAAAGCTCTCGGTTAGAAATAGAGTCCAAGCTATAGCCTGGGCCAACCAAAATCTTTTATCATGCTAAAGATTCTCACTTATGAGTTAGCAAATTCTAGATAGCGTCATATTTCAGATATCAATTCATGCTACAGTTGGCCAAAATATATAATCTTACAGATAAAGGGTTTTACCATGATCAAGAAATGCCTATTTCCGGCAGCGGGTTACGGCACTCGTTTTTTACCTGCAACAAAATCAATGCCTAAAGAGATGATGCCAGTGGTCAATAAACCACTCATTGAGTATGGCGTTGAAGAAGCAATACAAGCAGGAATGACGGGGATGTGTATTGTTACAGGACGTGGCAAGCACTCGATCATGGATCATTTTGATAAAAACTATGAATTAGAGCATCAGATTAGCGGCACTAACAAAGAAGAGCTGTTAATTAATATTCGTGAGACGATCGAATCTGCAAACTTCACTTACATCCGTCAGCGTGAAATGAAAGGCTTAGGACATGCAATTCTGACTGGCCGTGAGTTAGTCGGCGATGAACCTTTTGCTGTCGTGCTTGCTGATGACCTATGTGTAAATGAAGATCAAGGTGTTCTAGCTCAAATGGTTGCGCTATATAAGCAGTTCCGTTGCTCTATCGTTGCCGTCCAAGAAGTGCTAGAAGATGAAACACACAAGTATGGTGTGATCTCAGGTGAAATGATCAAAGATGATCTTTTCCGTGTTGATGATATGGTTGAAAAACCAGAACAAGGCACCGCACCAAGCAACCTAGCAATTATTGGCCGCTACATCTTAACTCCAGATATTTTCGAATTGATTGAGCAAACCGAACCAGGTAAAGGCGGTGAAATTCAAATCACCGACGCTCTACTTAAGCAAGCGAAAGCTGGATGCGTACTTGCCTACAAATTCAAAGGTAAACGATTTGATTGCGGTAGTGTAGAAGGCTATATTGAAGCAACCAACTACTGTTTTGAACATCAATATAAGAAAGACATTCAAAAAGTAGAGCTAGATAAACACTCGACGAAAAAAGAAGATTAACCTCTCCATTTGATTCTAAATAATGCGGCTTTTATGCCGCATTATTTGTTTTTAGATACTGTTTTTTTATCCAGTAAAACTTTGCACAAATCTCACACTATGTAATACTTGCTTCACTTGGTATTACATGAGCATTCAAGATGGACAAAATTGAAATTCGAGGCGCCCGCACTCATAACCTTAAAGATATTAATCTTACTATTCCGCGAGATAAGTTAATCGTAATTACTGGGTTATCAGGATCGGGTAAATCGTCACTCGCTTTTGATACCTTGTATGCGGAAGGCCAGCGGCGCTATGTAGAATCTTTGTCTGCGTATGCTCGCCAGTTTCTCTCTTTGATGGAGAAGCCGGATGTCGATCATATTGAGGGTTTATCTCCAGCCATCTCTATCGAGCAAAAATCCACCAGCCATAATCCTCGTTCAACTGTCGGTACCATTACCGAAGTTTATGATTACTTACGTCTTCTATACGCTCGTGTGGGTGAGCCTCGCTGCCCTGAACATAAAACACCACTAGCGGCACAGACCATCAGTCAAATGGTCGACAAAGTATTGGAGCTTCCATCAGGTTCAAAAATGATGCTGCTTGCACCTATCATAAAGGAGCGAAAAGGCGAGCATGTAAAAACATTGGAAAACTTAGCTGCTCAAGGATTTATTCGTGCTCGTATCGATGGTGAAACTTGTGATCTTACCGATCCTCCAACGCTGGAACTCCATAAAAAGCACACCATTGAAGTGGTCGTTGATCGCTTTAAAGTTCGTGATGATCTTAAGCAACGTTTAGCGGAATCTTTCGAAACAGCATTGGAGCTTTCTGGCGGTATTGTTGCCGTGTCTTGGATGGATGACGATACTCAAGAAGATATTGTTTTCTCTGCTAACTTTGCCTGTTCTCAATGCGGTTATAGCATGCAAGAGCTTGAACCCCGCTTATTCTCTTTTAATAACCCCGCAGGGGCATGTGCGACTTGTGACGGATTAGGCGTACAACAATATTTTGATCCTAGCAGGGTGATCTTAGATGACAGCTTAAGTATTGCCGAAGGTGCGATAAAAGGTTGGGATCAGAAAAACTATTACTACTTCCAAATGCTGAACTCTCTCGCAGAACACTTTGGCTTTGATCTCTTTGCTCCATTTAAAAGCCTGCCAAAGAAAACTCGCGATATTATTTTGTCAGGTTCCGGTCGCACTGAAGTCGAGTTTAAGTACATCAACGATCGAGGCGATATTCGAGTAAAACGCCATCCTTTTGAAGGCATACTCAATACACTTGAGCGCCGATATCGCGATACTGAATCCAACTCGGTTCGTGAAGATCTCGCGAAATACATCTCCACCAAGTCATGCTCAAGCTGTCATGGCACTCGCTTAAGAGTTGAAGCGCGTAATGTATTCTTAAATGATACTCCCCTGCCAGAAATCGTTGAGATGAGTATCAGCGAAGCGATGGACTTTTTCCAAAACCTTTCACTCACTGGTCAACGAGCTCAAATTGCAGATAAGGTGATGAAAGAGATCAACGACCGCCTGCATTTCTTAGTCAATGTCGGTTTAAATTATCTGAACCTTTCTCGTAGCTCTGAAACATTATCTGGTGGTGAAGCACAGCGTATTCGTCTTGCAAGTCAAATTGGTGCCGGATTAATGGGCGTCATGTATGTTCTCGATGAGCCTTCTATTGGACTACATCAACGAGACAATGAACGTCTGTTAAAAACTCTGGTTCACTTACGAGATCTAGGTAATACCGTGATTGTGGTTGAGCATGATGAAGATGCAATTAGATGCGCTGATCATGTCATTGATATCGGCCCTGGAGCTGGTGTTCATGGTGGACAAGTGGTTGCAGAAGGCACGATGGATGAGATCATTGCCAACCCAAATTCTCTCACAGGCCAATATCTCAGCGGTGTTAAAGAGATCCCTATACCAGTAGAAAGAACACCAATGGATCCTAAGAAAACCGTTCAACTTTTAGGGGCTACGGGGAACAATCTAAAATCTGTAGATCTCTCCATCCCAGTTGGCTTATTCACTTGTATTACTGGTGTTTCAGGATCAGGTAAATCAACGCTAATCAATGATACTTTCTTTAAAATCGCTCACACGCAATTAAATGGCGCAACAACGGCGGTTCCATCGCCTTATAAGAAAATAGTAGGGCTGGAACACTTCGACAAAGTCATCGATATTGATCAAAGCCCGATAGGAAGAACACCTCGATCTAATCCTGCGACTTATACGGGGATCTTTACCCCAATTCGAGAACTGTTTGCAGGGACTCAAGAATCACGTTCCCGAGGATATAAGCCCGGACGATTCAGTTTTAATGTCCGAGGCGGTCGCTGCGAAGCATGTCAGGGCGATGGTGTTATCAAAGTCGAGATGCACTTTTTACCTGATGTCTATGTTCCTTGTGATATATGCAGTGGTAAACGCTACAACCGAGAAACTCTAGAAGTTAGATATAAAGGAAAGAGCATCGATGAAGTGCTCAATATGACTGTTGAAGATTCACGCGAGTTCTTTGAACCCGTACCCGTTATTGCTCGTAAACTGCAAACACTGATGGATGTTGGTTTGTCTTACATTCGATTAGGCCAAGCGGCAACGACACTGTCTGGCGGTGAAGCACAGCGTATCAAGCTAGCTCGTGAACTTTCTAAACGAGATACAGGCAAAACACTCTATATTCTTGATGAGCCAACAACAGGCCTTCATTTTCATGATATTCAACAACTATTGACCGTTTTACATCGCCTTAGAGATCGAGGTAATACGGTAGTTGTCATTGAGCATAACTTAGATGTGGTAAAAACTGCTGACTGGGTTGTCGATCTTGGACCTGAAGGCGGCCAAGGCGGTGGAGAAATTGTTGCAGAAGGCACGCCTGAAAATGTCGCCCTAGTCGAAGGTTCACACACTGCACGCTTTCTTAAGCCTATGTTGAAATAGAAAAAAACGGTAAAGTAAGAGCAATAGTCGCTTATCTTAATAATAAGTAAGCGACGGTTGGTTTCTTCTTATTGATTGGAATAAAAGCATTATGGCCACATTGCATGTAGGCGGAACACAATTAGAAACGAAAATGGTCAATGCTCCTTTGAACCGTATCTTCACACTCTCCCTAGGTGTCGTTTTCTTATTGGCAATGCACTTTTTCATGCCAAATCCTGGCGGTTCGGGGTTAGCACTCTCTTTCAACCCGACTACATGGATGGCGTTTAGTTTCAGCGTCGCTATTGGGCTCTATCAACTTGCGACCAATCGAGTCCTAAGGTATTCAAAGCTAACCATTGGCTTGTTTGTTTGCTGCATTCTGCTAACCGTGCCTATCTTTTATCTCAATGCGAATATTGAAAGTGTTAGTAATCGCTTACTTGGCCTTTGGGCTGGCTTCATATTTTTTGTGATCTTACAGCAATTCATGTTTAGTAATCGTCATAAACAGCGACTGCTCTGGCTTATCGTTCTTGCTATCGTGATCCAATCTATTTTTGGGTTATACCAATACCTTCTGTTAGAACCGGGGAATATCTTTGGTTATAACACTCTATCGAATCGTCCATATGGTATTTTCCAACAACCTAATGTTATGGCCAGTTTTCTGGCTACAGGGCTGATTCTATCTGGTTACCTTATTACTACGCAGCCGCACAAGTACAACAAAAAACTGAATGAAGTCGCTCTGCTTTATATTGTTCCTGCTTTAACCGTTCCTCTACTCATTGCGCTGGCGTCAAGAACTGGTTGGTTAGGCGCAATTTTCGGAACGATATGTATTCTGCCCTACCTTTACCGCTTCTCCACATTAAAACGCTGCGTTGGTTGGTGCATATCCGTATTGATTGGTCTCGCTCTCGGTGTAATGCTCATTCAATCGGAAGGCACGGACGATTTTGTCACCGCGAAAGCAGATTTAGAAACACCAAGAACTTATACGTTTCCACAAGCACTCGATATGGTGATAGAGAAGCCATTCACTGGTTACGGCTATGGTAAGTTTGAATCTCAATATATTTTGTATACCGCAAGGCAGCATCAATTAAATAAAGGTTATACTCCTGGTCTGCCAGCGATGGATCACCCTCATAATGAACTATTATTATGGGGTGTCGAAGGTGGCGTTGTTCCAGTTATTGGTATTTTACTTGCCGCAATGCTTGTGTTGTCACGAATTTATACGGCAAAACGAGGCACAAGGCTGGCACTGTTCGCACTATTTATTCCCATTGTATTGCACTCCCAGCTCGAATATCCGTTTTACCATTCAGCCGCGCATTGGCTGATTTTCATTATTCTCATTTTTTGGGTTGATCAACGCGTATCCAAATATAAAACTCAGTCCTTTTCAGTAATCAGTAAAACATTATTCAGAGTCTTGAGCTTGGTTATCCCAATTCTGACCAGTTTTTATATGCTCAGTGCTTTGCACACTAACTACATACTGACTCAATTTGAACGTTCAGCTCCCAAAGATCCTGATATTTTAAAGCAAGTCACAAACCCCGTAGTTTGGAAGGACCGTTTTGATTGGGATGTTTACAGCACTTATCTCAATATTGGGTTATACACAGAAGATTCAGCTTTGATAAAACCATATGTATCTTGGTCTTTAGATATTATTAAAACCAAGCCGCGTCCAGCTTTCTACAGCAATCTTATTTTGGCTTATCAGGGGCTTAGCGACCCAAGTAGAGCTGAGCAAGTCAGGGCCGAAGCTCGTTTCTTGTTTCCAAATAAAGACTTCTCGAAGGTTCAATACACTCCGCCATCGTCAGCCGTCTCTCAATCTCCTGCAGCGAAACAATAGACACAAAAATGGCGAGTTAATAGCTCGCCATTTTAAATCGCACTAACTCAATACAGCTTAAGTCAGCGACTCTTCTAACGCTCGTAAGCATAACGACACATTTTCATTGCGTGCTGCATAACCCATCAAACCAATTCGCCAAGCTTTACCCGCCAAAGCGCCAAGGCCAGCACCAATCTCAAGGTTATACTCATTCAATAAATGCCCTCGAACCGCCGCTTCATCAATACCTTCTGGGATAAACACGGCATTAAGCTGAGGTAATCTGCTCGCTTCATCAACCACAAAGGTGAAACCCAGTCGCTCAAGGCCACTTTTCAGTTTTTCATG
Organism: Vibrio genomosp. F6; assembly: GCF_005146325.1. Classification (NCBI taxonomy): domain Bacteria; kingdom Pseudomonadati; phylum Pseudomonadota; class Gammaproteobacteria; order Vibrionales; family Vibrionaceae; genus Vibrio; species Vibrio genomosp. F6. The sequence continues at coordinate 226,994 of NZ_SYUT01000016.1, forward strand.
CATCTGTTTATGACGCTTCCAAGCCTGTTCAAGCCCTTCATTTTGGAGTAACACTAACGCTTCATGCAGTGCATACAAACTATTGACAGGTGCAGTGTGGTGATAGCTACGTTTTCCTTCTCCGCTCCAATAGCCCAACACTAAACTTTGATCAAGAAACCAACTCTGAATCGGCGTTGATCTCGATTCAATTTTTTCAATGGCTTTAGCAGAGAAAGTCAGAGGGGATAGGCCAGGAACACAAGACAGACACTTTTGGCTTCCTGAATAAACCGCGTCTAACTGCCATTCATCCACCAGCAAAGGCACGCCACCTAAAGAGGTAACAGCATCGACAATCGTTAAAGCACCGTAATCTTTTGCTAACTTACCTAACGCTTGAGCATCACTCAATGCTCCTGTGGACGTTTCTGCATGGACAAAAGCGAGGATCTTCGTATCCGGGTTTTCAACTAATGCCTGCTCAACTTTACCAATGGAGACGGGTTTACCCCATTCATCGTCCACTAGGACTACTTCACCACCACAACGGATCACATTTTCACGCATTCGTTCGCCAAACACTCCATTGCGGCAAACAATCACTTTATCGCCTGGCTCAATGAGGTTAACAAAGCAAGCTTCCATGCCCGCACTGCCTGGAGCTGAAACAGCAATAGTGAACTCATTTTCAGTCTGAAAGGCATACTTTAGTAGTTGTTTAAGTTCATCCATCATTTGAATAAAAAGTGGGTCAAGATGACCAACAGTTGGACGACTAAGCGCTTGTAAGACCTGCGGTGAGATATCCGATGGTCCCGGCCCCATCAATGTTCGATGTGGTGGAAAAAAACTTTGAATTGGCATAAACGCTCCTTGCGAATGGCTATATGAGTGAATAGGTTAATCGAATTTTCAGCGAACAACAATTCGACTCAAGTATGAGGTCAAACCAGTGTCACAAAAATGTTAAATTTATTTTATGCATAGTAATTGACTTTTCTTCCCTAAAAACGTTCAATGTCTAAGCTATCTAGCAGAAGAGGAGCATTGCCCAGGCAGATGTTTTGTGGAGCCTCAACTCCAATACAAACCATTCATGGGGAGCAATGCCGAGGTAATTCAAAGTTGTGGCTTTGAGTTGTCGGTTGAACGGGCTGAATCCCTTCGACTGTCATCAGTTCTATCTGATGAGGAGCTTCTGAGGTGTTCTATTCTATTATTGCCTCTGCTCAATTCTCTCTTCAAACATTGGATGTTGGATTACCAATCCGTAATTATTTATCAGGAAGTCGTGGGAGATATATCGTGAGCACATTGAATGTAGCTGGTTCTTTTAACGTTGCAAAATTTGGCGGGACAAGTGTCGCTAACTTTGAAGCAATGAGCCGTTGTGCTGCAGTTGTAGAAAACAACCCAAACACTAAACTCATCGTCAGCAGTGCGTGTTCTGGCGTGACGAATCTATTAGTTGAATTAGCGAATGGCGTTACCGAATCAACACGTCGCCAAGAGTTGATTAATAAGATTGATAAGATTCACAAAGCAATACTTAATCAATTAACTGACGCTCAGTCGATTAAACCATCAATCGATACCATATTGAATGATGTTGCAAGTTTGGCTGAAGAATCGGCATCTCAGCCTTCCGCGAGACTCACCGATAATCTTGTCGCTTGTGGCGAGTTAATGTCGACGCACATTTTGACTCAACTAATGCGAGAGCGTGGAATTCATGCGGTAAGGTTTGATATTCGCGAAATACTAAAAACTGATAGTGCGTTTGGAAAAGCAGAACCTCAATTAGACATCATTTCCTCACTTGCAAGTGAGAAGCTCTCTCCTCTTTGCCAAGAACATGTTGTTGTCACTCAAGGCTTCATTGGATCTGACTCAAACGGCCAAACTACTACACTTGGAAGAGGAGGCAGTGATTATAGTGCCGCACTTATTGCTGAAGCAGTTTCAGCATCAGGTTTAGAAATTTGGACAGATGTCCCAGGTATCTACACTACAGATCCTCGTATTGCGCAAAAAGCCTCCCCAATTCCAGAAATTAGTTTTAGTGAAGCCTCTGAAATGGCCAATTTTGGGGCCAAGATCCTCCACCCTTCAACTTTATTACCTGCATTGCGACACCAGATCCCCGTTTTTGTTGGATCCTCAAAAGAACCAGAGAAAGGAGGGACATGGATTCGTCAAGAGGTCGCCAGCGCACCTCTTTTTAGGGCTCTCGCGTTACGCTGCAATCAAACCATGGTGACACTGCGCAGCCCAAACATGTTTCATGCTTACGGCTTTCTGGCCGATGTTTTCCAGATTCTAGCTAAGCATAAAATCTCTGTTGATTTAATCACCACATCTGAAGTAAGTGTCTCTCTCACTCTTGATCAAACCGATACCGCAGGCGGAGCACCTCAATTACCAAGCATTGTAAAACAAGAACTTGAAGCACTGTGCACCGTCGATGTAGAGCACAACCTCTGCCTTGTTGCCCTTATTGGTAATAACATGAGTGAAAGTAAAGGATACGCGAAACAGGTATTCAGCACGCTGGAAGACTTTAATTTACGCATGATTTGTTACGGTGCCAGCCCGCATAATCTTTGCTTCTTACTCCACGAGTCGGTTGCCAAAAGCGCCATTCAAAAACTCCATCAAGAGTTATTCGAAGAGTCATAATTAATACGACCACGAACAAAAATGCCCGCTGATGATCAGCGGGCATTTTATTAAGACACTTTTCTAATTGATATTAGGCCCAAGCCATTTTTCGGCTTCCAACTTATCCCACCCTTTACGATCGGCATAGCTTTCCACTTGATCTTGTTGGATCTGCGCAATCGCAAAATAGCGAGAATCAGGATGTGAGAAATACATTCCCGAAACCGACGCGCCCGGCCACATTGCATAGCTAGACGTCAATGACATACCAATCGCTTCTTCTACATTCATCAACGTCCATAATGTCCCTTTTTCTGTATGTTCAGGACATGCTGGATAACCAGGAGCAGGTCGGATGCCTTGGTATTTTTCACGGATCAATTCATCATTTGATAAATTCTCATCAACCGCATAACCCCAAATATCCTTACGTACTTTCTCATGCAAATATTCAGCGAAAGCTTCAGCTAAACGGTCAGCCACAGCTTGAATCATAATGGCATTATAATCATCGCCTTTAGCTTTATAATCGTCAGCCAATTCACGCTCCCCAATCCCTCCAGTCACCGCAAAACCACCAATCCAATCCGCTTTACCACTCGATTTTGGTGCAATGTAATCTGACAGGCAGTAGTTAAACCCTTTCGGTTTAGCCGTCTGTTGACGTAAGTTATGCAAGATATCTAAGACTTCAGTGCGTGATTCATCTGAATACACTTCAATGTCATCATCAACACTATTTGCAGGGAAAAGTGCACACATACCACGAACTTTGAGCAATCCTTCTCGTTCTACCCGATCAAGTAACTCATTCGCGTCTTGATACAAGCGCTTCGCTTCTTCACCAACTTCTTCATGATCAAGAATTGCAGGATATTTCCCCATCAATGACCACGTCATAAAAAATGGCGTCCAGTCGATGTAATCTTTCAGTGTGGCAATGTCCACATCATCAAAAATATGGACTCCCGGTTTTTTAGGTGCTGGCGGTGTATAAGCTTGCCAATCAATCTCAACTCGATTCGCTCTTGCTTCTTCAAGTGTAATAGGTTTCGTTCGTGGTGTTTTGCGATTATGCTGGTCTCGAACTCGGTCATAATCTAGATCAAGCTTTTCAATGAAGGCTGGTTTTAGTTCATTAGAGAGTAAAGAAGTACAAACCCCAACCGCACGAGAAGCGTTGTTGACATAGACAACTGGCTGATTGTAGTTCTGTTCAATTTTAACTGCGGTGTGTGCTTTTGACGTTGTCGCACCGCCAATCAATAGTGGCAAATCAAATCCCTGTCGTTCCATCTCTTTTGCCACATGTACCATCTCATCAAGCGAAGGCGTTATCAAACCTGATAATCCGATAATATCGACATTCTCTTCTTTGGCGACCTTCAGTATTTTTTCGCAAGGAACCATTACTCCTAAATCGATAATTTCATAGTTATTACACTGCAGCACGACCCCTACAATGTTTTTACCGATATCGTGAACATCTCCTTTTACAGTTGCGAGAAGAATTTTACCATTCGTGCTTCCCGCTTCTTTTGATGCATTGATAAAAGGCTCTAAGTGAGCAACGGCTTGCTTCATCACTCGGGCTGACTTAACCACTTGAGGCAAGAACATTTTCCCTTCACCAAAGAGGTCACCAACCACGTTCATCCCATCCATTAATGGGCCTTCTATCACTTCAATAGGACGACTCGCATTTGTTCGGGCTTCTTCAGTATCTTCGACAATAAAATCAGTGATCCCCTTGACTAAAGAGTGTTCTAAACGTTTCTCTACAGGCCAAGTTCGCCATTCAAGTGCTGACTTATCTTCAACTTTTCCAACAGCCCGTTCCAAATATTCTGTCGCGATATCTAATAGGCGTTCTGTAGAGTCATCTCTTCTATTTAGGACTACATCTTCAACTGCTTCGCGTAAATCTTCAGGGACATTGTCGTAAATCTCAAGCTGGCCTGCGTTAACAATTCCCATATCCATACCATTTTTAAAACAGTGATATAGAAATACAGCATGGATAGCTTCACGAACGTAATTATTACCGCGAAATGAAAATGAGACGTTTGAAACACCACCAGAGATCATGGCATGAGGAAGTGTTCGTTTGATATCACCGACCGCTTCAATGAAATCGACCGCATAGTTATTATGCTCATCAATCCCTGTCGCAACGGCAAAGATATTGGGATCGAATATAATGTCTTCAGGTGGAAAGCCAACCTCATCGACAAGAATGTTATAGGCGTTAGTACAAATTTCTATTTTACGTTCACGTGTATCGGCCTGCCCAACTTCATCAAATGCCATAACAATCACAGCAGCACCATAGCGACGAACGAGCTTGGCTTGCTCTACAAACTTTTCTTTGCCCTCTTTAAGAGAGATCGAGTTAACAATACCTTTACCCTGAATGCATTTAAGTCCGGCTTCAATCACTTCCCATTTAGAGGAATCAACCATCACTGGGACTTTGGATATCTCGGGCTCAGAAGCACATAAATTAAGGAAGCGAACCATACACGCTTCGGCATCAAGCATTCCTTCATCCATGTTGATATCGATAATTTGGGCACCATTTTCAACTTGTTCCTGCGCAACACTTAGAGCTTCATCATAAAGTTCTTCTTTAATCAGACGTTTAAAGCGAGCAGAACCCGTAACATTGGTACGCTCACCAACGTTAACAAACAATGATTCTTTGGAAATAGTTAAAGGTTCTAAACCAGAAAGTCGACAAGCAATAGGAAGCTCTGGCAAAGCTCTTGGCGTAATATTTTCCACAGCCTGAGCCATCTGACGAATATGTTCAGGCGTTGTGCCACAACAGCCACCAATAAGGTTCAAAAATCCACTTTGAGCCCACTCTTTGACATGTTCAGCCATGTCTTCTGGTGACAAATCATATTCGCCAAATGCATTAGGGAGGCCTGCGTTAGGGTGAGCAGAAACACTACATTCAGAAATACGCGACAATTCATCAACATAGGGGCGAAGTTCATCTGGCCCCAAAGCACAGTTCAAACCGAACGATATAGGTCGTACATGCCTTAGTGCGTTGTAAAAAGCTTCTGTAGTTTGTCCTGATAAAGTACGCCCAGATGCATCTGTTATAGTTCCTGAGATCATGACAGGAAGCGAATAACCTAACTCATCAAAAACCGTTTCAACCGCGAATGCACATGCTTTAGCATTCAGAGTATCAAATATAGTTTCAATCAGGATGAGATCGCTCCCTCCCTCAATCAAGGCAAGCGTCGATTCAGAGTAAGCTTCTACTAATTCATCAAAAGAAACATTTCGGTAGCCAGGATCGTTCACATCTGGCGAAATGGAACAAGTTCGGTTAGTTGGACCTAATACACCTGCCACGTATCGCGGCTTATCAGGTGTCTTTTTAGTCCATTCGTCAGCTGCAGTTCGAGCGAGTTTAGCCGCAGCAAAGTTAATATCTCGACTCAGCGATTCCATGTCATAGTCAGCCATGGCAATGGTCGTCGCATTAAAGGTATTAGTTTCTAAAATATCAGCACCCGCTTCTAGGTACTGATGATGTATCTCACTAATAATTTGAGGTTGGCTAAGTACTAATAGGTCATTATTTCCTTTCAGATCGCAATGCCACTCAGAAAAACGCTCCCCTCGATACTCCTGTTCTTCGAGTTTGTAGCCCTGGATCATAGTTCCCATGCCACCATCAATAAGCAAAATCCTCTGCTTAAGTTGAGCTTCTATCTGTTTTCTTATATTGCTTCCCACAATACCACCTCATTCCTTTAGTTGTTCTAATATCCTATCACAGAAAAAGTAGAAATCTAGACGTCTATAACTCCTTTATTCTTGTTCAGAAGAAACTAATAACTTCACAGAGCATTAACAAAAACTGTTTGCTATTTGGGCTTTATCCGCTGAAAATATTATTCATATTTTGTTACAAATAGGTCCGTGAATGTCTGTCTATTACACTCTTTGCTTTTTATCCGCTGCTGCCATGATGATTGCTTTTATAAACAGCAAGATAGGAAAGATGCAAACCACCATTGCCATAACAGCTGGCGCTCTAATGTTATCTTTGCTTATCATTATTGCAGGACAAAATGATTGGTTTCAATTAACAGAAGTCGCCACAGATACGATGGCAACCATCAACTTTGAAGATTTCCTACTTAAGGGCATTTTAGGCTTTCTATTATTTGCAGGAGGTTTGGGGATAAAACTTCCGAATCTAAAAGATCAAAAGTGGGAAATCACGACATTAGCGTTAGGTGCTACATTATTCTCCACATTTTTCATTGGCTTCATTCTATATACATTCTGTCAACTCTTTGGAATTGATTTTGACTTAGTCTACTGCCTCTTGTTTGGATCACTAATATCTCCAACCGACCCTATCGCTGTGTTAGCTATAGTGAAAAAGCTTGATGCGCCAAAGCGGATATCAACTCAGATCGAGGGCGAATCGCTGTTCAATGATGGCTTTGGTTTGGTTATTTTTGTCACTTTATTCACTATTGCTTTTGGCACGGAACAACCAACAGCTAGAAGTGTCACCATGCTGTTTATCCAAGAAGGGCTGGGTGGCATAATCTACGGTTTCGCCTTAGGTCTTCTTTTTCACTACCTCATCAGTTCTACTAATGATCACTCTATGGAGCTGCTACTGACTATAGGCATCCCAACGGCTGGCTATGTATTTGCCGATGTTATACACGTTTCAGGGCCGCTTGCTATGGTTGTCTCTGGAATTATGATCGGCAACTGGACACGCTACATTGGTTTTTCGAAAGAGAGTGAAGAACATCTCGATCACTTTTGGGAACTCGTCGATGAGTTTTTAAACGGCGTGTTATTTCTATTAATTGGTATGTCGATGCTACTTTTTGAATTTCACCAAGAAGATTGGCTCTTAATGATATTCGCTATCCCACTTGTTCTTGTCAGTCGTTATTTGAGTGTGTGGATATCATACTTAGGCTTTCGTCGCTTTCGAACTTACAATCGATGGTCGATAAAAATACTGACTTGGGGTGGACTCAGAGGAGGGCTTGCGCTTGCAATGGCACTATCTATTCCATCGGGCGTAATGGTCATTCCAGATAAAATGATAGATGTTAAAGAGATTCTACTTGTCATGACATATGCCGTTGTTGTTTTCTCAATTCTAATTCAGGGATCAACGATTACACCACTAATAGAAAAAGCGAAAAAAGAAGAGAAAAATAACGTGTAATGATTATGCAATGGAGATTGGATCTTTTGTAAAAAACCATGTTCGTGAATAAATTTAAACACTCCACTACATTCACTAATTGTAATTTATTCTCTAATTAAGGCTACCAGACTATTGTAATAACGATTGATGGATAGCCTTAATAATACTGATTTCAAAACTTGTAATATCAATTCCGTTAATTTTATGACCTAATAAAGACTCGTAAAAGGAGTCCTTATGAAGCATGACTTTCCGAGTTTGATTAATTCCACAACCAATGCTCGACTTCGAATGCGTTATTTAGCCGTTTCTCATTTTGTTGACGGAAAAAGTCGCACTAAAATAACTAAGTACCTTAAAGTTAGCAGAGTAAGCGTCATAAATGGGTCAAAGCATATCTTGATAATGGTCTTGAAGGACTTCAAGAGAAACCACATTCTGGTAGACCCCATCGCCTAACTGATGAGCAGAAATTACAAGTCAAAGAATATGTTATCGAGCACGCAGCTAATACCAATTAGAGAAAAAATATGATCTCATTAGGGCGTCGCCATCTTACGGGA
>NZ_SYUT01000151.1:0-379 GCF_005146325.1 Vibrio genomosp. F6
AATTGTTTGTTATGTGACATTTCTGCGCTGTGACTCTTTTTGATATTTTGACTCTCGATGCAACCAAATCCCCCAATACACAAAGAACATGAAAGCCGAGAAAACAAAATAATTAAGAACTTGTTCGCTTAAGTATTCGAAAAGAGTTTCCGCCGGTGATGATGAGTATTGAAGAAGTACATTGAATATGATGTAGAACGTAGTTATCAAGAAGCAACTTTTGAAGATCCAAGCAAGAAAACCCTGCTCTCTTACTTTTTGCCAGTGTTCAAACATTTGATTTTTCATACAACACCTTATTTACCAATAACATAGTTCTAAACTCTCTAACATTACGGATCTATCGACTTTCTCAGCTGGTCACATAACGCCCAATTAA
>NZ_SYUT01000152.1:0-897 GCF_005146325.1 Vibrio genomosp. F6
CTGCTGCCGCACGACAGCTATCGTTATATGAATCTCAAATCTATGGATGGCGTAAAGCCGTCCAAAAACACGCGAAAATCAGCGATAGAGAAAGAGAACTCGCCACTGAAAATGCCAAGCTCAAACGATTATTAGCAGAACAAGCTGAAGAGCTAGATATCGTAAAAAAGGCCGCCACCTACTTCGCGAAAAATCTAAAGTAGATTGCTATGAGTTTATGCTCGAACACCTGCTGCAATATAGGATTGTCCGTATGGCTAAGGTGTTTGGGGTTTCTCGAAGTGGGTTTTATTATTGGATTGATAATCGCCATAAAGTCACTCAACGCGACGAGCACCGCAAGCTGCTTGATAGCAAAGTTCGAGAAGTCTTTGATGATAAAAAGGAACGTGACGGTGCAAGGCGTATTCAAAAAGAACTTGAGGCAAATGGTAATAAGCACGATGTAAAAACAATTGCCGCGAGCATGAAACGCCAGAGCTTAGTCGCGAAGGCCGCCCGTAAGTTCAAATGTACGACAGACTGTAAGCATAGGCTTCCTGTTGCCCCGAACTTGCTTGAGCAAGACTTTAATGCGACAACACCAAACCAAAAATGGGCTGGAGATATCACCTATCTAGCGACAAGCGAAGGCTGGATGTATTTAGCCGTTATTATCGACCTGTACTCACGGCAAGTCGTTGGTTGGTCAATGAGCACCAGAATGACCGCAACTCTGGTCTGTGATGCACTATCAATGGCATTGTTCCGCAGAGGCATGCCAGAAGAAGTGATTATCCATAGTGATAGAGGTAGCCAATATTGCTCAAAAGACTACCGAGATTTAATCGCAGCTCATAATCTAAAACAAAGCATGAGTAGGAAGGGAAATTGTTGGGTGGTGTACCCCACAAAAAG
>NZ_SYUT01000153.1:0-212 GCF_005146325.1 Vibrio genomosp. F6
TTTGTGGGGTACACCAGTGCTTTAAAGGAAAATGATGAAAAGTCGACTAATTTTAGCTTTATCTTGTATGGTTTCTATCACTTCTATTGCAGGTGAAAATGCCCCGATAGATTGCGATAATGCTTTAAATACACTCCAAATCAACCAGTGTGCATCAATAGAACTCGAATCAGCAAAAGAAGATCTTTCCAAATATTTGGACGCTAGCTTTG
>NZ_SYUT01000154.1:0-570 GCF_005146325.1 Vibrio genomosp. F6
AATGCCAATGTGGGCGATATTTTAACGGTGAACGGCATTGATATCGAATTGACTCAGGCTCACATTGACACAGGGAAAGTGTTGACCACAGTCGATACACCGGCGGAAGGTACGATCCTGACCGTGGACGCAACCATTACGGATGCGGCGGGCAACGTGTCAGAGAAAGGCAGCGACAAAGCGAAAGTGGATACCACGGCGGACGCAGGTGCGCCAAGCGTTAGCATCGTGGATGACGCGAACGACGATGGTGTGATCAACAAAGATGAGCTGGATAATGACCAGGTTCAAGTGAAGGTTGACGTGAACCACGCCGAGTTGATGAAAGGCGGTGAAGTGACGTTGAGTATCAACGACAGCGTTGTGTCATTGATACTGGATGGCAATGCACTTGTGAACGCAGATGGCACAGCGCAAAGTACCTACAGCTACAGCAACGGTGTGATTACTTGGACCGCAAACGTGACCGATAGCAACAGCATTAAAGTGGATGCGACGCAAAGCGACCTCGACGGAAACGTTTCACCAAAAGGGAGTGATCAAGCTGTAGTAGACATCACTTACGGTGAA
>NZ_SYUT01000155.1:0-537 GCF_005146325.1 Vibrio genomosp. F6
CTTAATTGGGCGTTATGCTACTTATCCAGTTTGTCGACAAGAGCTGTTAAACTGGGAGCTGAGTTTAATATTACCCTAAGCTGTCATAAAAGCTTTGGGTGGTGGAGAAAGTATGAAATACGACAATGTAAAGTTAGGTTTTATCGCTGCTGCGATGATGAATATCGGTGGTGTACTGATTTTCTCTCGTGCGTTTACTAATTCTGTTATCAATGAATTTGACCCTGTAGTTATGTCTAACTTTGGTTTGCTGATGATTGTTGTATGGGGCTTAGCTTATCTAGGTGCAGCTTCGATTACATCTGGAGTCAAATGGTTAGCGGGCGCATTTGCTATCGAGAAACTCGTGTATGTGGTTGCTTGGTTACTTTGGTTTAATGAGAACAGTCTTGGTAGTGTCTATGAACAAGACCTATTTGCAGGTATTTTCTACAGCATCTACGGGTTAAATGACTTTGTCTTTATGTTGTTCTTCGCTTGGGTCTTTCTTACTCAAGGTAAACCCTCGAAATCAGTAGCATAACAAGAGACTATGGC
>NZ_SYUT01000156.1:0-596 GCF_005146325.1 Vibrio genomosp. F6
TTAGTATTCCTTTGGAGCATCCCTCATGAAAGTTGAACTAGTTACGTCCTTGAAACGTCAGGCTACAAAGATCTTAGCTGATCTTCATGATAGCAAAGAGCCTGTGTTGATTACTGAGCATGGGAAGCCATCAGCTTATCTGGTTGATGTTGACGACTATGAGTTTATGCAAAATCGTCTTGCTATCCTTGAAGGTATAGCGAGAGGTGAACGAGCAATAGCAAATGGTAAGGTTACTTCTCACTCTAAAGCCAAAGAGAAGATGTCAAAATGGCTGAAGTAATCTGGACTGACCCTGCTTTATCAGATCTCAATGATATTGCCGAATATATAGCTTTAGAAAATATTGTAGCAGCCAAGCTTTTGGTTCAGTCTGTTTTCGATAAAGTGGAACGTTTGGAGATGTTCCCAGAGTCGGGGCGTGTCCCACCTGAACTTGACTATTTAAGCTACCGAGAAGTAGTTGCTAGTCCTTGTCGTGTTTTCTACAAACAAGAAAATGAAAAGGTTTATATTTTGTATGTGATGCGTGAAGAGCGTGATCTACGTAAGTTTTTACTGAGCAAGCAGTAGGCACGAATGAGCGGCTAACAAAC
>NZ_SYUT01000157.1:0-684 GCF_005146325.1 Vibrio genomosp. F6
CTGTTAGCAGTGCGACCGTCGCCATTGATGAAACTGACAAAGCAGTAACAACTTCAGGCACGCTAACCAGTACCGACGTCGATAATCCAGATAATGCATTCACACCGGATTCGATTACTGGCACCAACGGTGACCTGACTATTGATGCTAATGGTCATTGGGTCTTCAGAGCCAGCAGCGCGTTTAACCAATTAAACGTTGGCGATAAGGTCGAAGAAACCTTCACGGTGTCTTCCGTTGATGGCACAACATCGACCATCAAAGTGACGTTGAACGGAACCAATGATGCCGCCACAGTAAGTAGCGCTAGCGTCGCTATTGATGAAACCGACAAAGCGGTAACAACATCAGGAACATTGACCAGTACCGATATTGATAACCCAAATAATACGTTTACGCCGGATTCCATTACAGGCACTAACGGTGATCTCACTATTGACGCTAATGGGCATTGGGTGTTCACCGCGAGCAGTGCATTTAATCAATTGAACGTCGGCGATAAAGTCGAAGAAACCTTTACGGTGTCGTCTGTAGATGGCACACCGTCCACCATCAAGGTGACGATTCACGGCACTAACGACGCCGCAACTGTCAGTAGCGCGACCGTTGCCATCAATGAAACCGACAAAGCGGTAACAACTTCAGGCACGCTAACCAGTACCGACGTCGACAACCCGGATAATG
>NZ_SYUT01000158.1:0-228 GCF_005146325.1 Vibrio genomosp. F6
GCTTCACCGCCAACAGCGCCTTTAATCAGTTGAATGTCGGCGATAAGGTTGAGGAAACCTTTACCGTCAATTCGGTTGATGGCACCCCGTCAACCATCAAAGTGACGATCAATGGTACCAACGATAAAGCGACGGTCAGTACCGCAACGGTCAGTGTGGATGAAGCCGATACGGCTATCTCGATTTCCGGAACGTTAACCAGCACCGATGTCGACAACCCGGATAATG
>NZ_SYUT01000159.1:0-607 GCF_005146325.1 Vibrio genomosp. F6
CCCCTTAATGCGGCGTTAGCACTGGTCTGGTGTAAGTTGTCAAACTCTCCTCTTGTAGTGTACATATCGCATATATAATAAGAAGTTACGTTATTGCTGTTTCTTGATAGTGCATGCTCGATTATGATGACATTTCAACTATCAGCCATTAAGGTTTCACATGAACAAATATATTACAGCTATTATTCTTGTTGCAGCACTATCAGGGTGTGAAGATGCAACTAAAGCTCTTGACCAAGCTCAAGAGGCGGCTAATCAAGCGGTTGATAGCGTGCAAGAGAAAATGTCAGAAATTGATTTAGATAATTTGAATTTAGAGCAATTTGGTGATGCAACAGAATCGGCAAAAGAGCTAGCGGTTTCAGTACAAGAGGCATTAGATGTTGATTTAAGCGACCAAGGAGCTTTGGCAGAAGCAAAAGATAACATTGCCAATGCGTATAGCTGTTTGGTTGATGCTTCATCTGAATCAACGGCTGAGAAATTAATGGATAAAGTTCTATCGACAATTGGTAGCGAAGAGACCAAAAGTTTAATCGAAAAAAGCATTGAGAAAGCTAAAGCGGCTAAAGAGTGCGTAATGTAAAGTGCTAACAAACAATTTAAG
>NZ_SYUT01000160.1:0-466 GCF_005146325.1 Vibrio genomosp. F6
CAACTGAGCTAAGTAGCCAATAATGAATTTTATGTATTCACTATTTTATCTCTAATTAAAGAGAAATAATGGTGCGGTCGGAGAGACTTGAACTCTCACACCTCTCGGCGCCAGAACCTAAATCTGGTGCGTCTACCAATTCCGCCACGACCGCAGCAAGTCTTTTACTCTGACTAAGAGTATAGTTAAGAAGACTATTGGTAAGTCTAAATAACGTTGTAATGGCTGGGCTACCTGGATTCGAACCAGGGAATGCTGGCATCAAAAGCCAGTGCCTTACCGCTTGGCGATAGCCCAACAGTGATATCATTTAAGATATCTAAATAATGGTGCGGTCGGAGAGACTTGAACTCTCACACCTCTCGGCGCCAGAACCTAAATCTGGTGCGTCTACCAATTCCGCCACGACCGCAGCAAGTCTTTTACTCTGACTAAGAGTATAGTTAAGAAGACTATTGGTAAGTCT
>NZ_SYUT01000017.1:0-2982 GCF_005146325.1 Vibrio genomosp. F6
ATTATTTGGTGCTTAGCATTAAAATGCTGACACAGATAATTCCCCTTTAGTTCAGTTGGTAGAACGGCGGACTGTTAATCCGTATGTCGCAAGTTCAAGTCTTGCAAGGGGAGCCACTTTTAAAAGCCAAGTCGAAAGACTTGGCTTTTTTCATATCTGAACTAAATTGATCCCAATAGGCCCTCGCCTTCTCTATCGATGCTATCCCTTTACTAATAAAGCTCTGAGTATGCAACTCCCGCAACTTACGTAATCCTCCGTCACCAAAATCACTCATCCGCAGCCAATATTTCTATTTAAAATATTCACTCCTTACGAAAGCAAACATCAAAACATTGCTCATTAATTAAGACGGTAGCTTGGGTGATTTTCTATAGTCTACAATTCAAAAATAAACACCAATAAGATAGACATACTAAAGCGCTCGATAATCACAATTAAAAGTGAACTTTTACGCACTCTTTATTTGTTTGTTTACTGTATTTAAGCATAAATAACTCAGTAACCCTCCCCTTCTTACCTCATATTCACTATGCATTTAATGACCAAAATGCCTACAAACAGCCCATTAAGTATAGAAAATCAGCAAACAACATTTTTTTTGCAATTTAATGTTGACCTAGAACGTGAAAAGCCTTTTAATACACCTCGTTGCCCGGATAGCTCAGTCGGTAGAGCAGAGGATTGAAAATCCTCGTGTCGGTGGTTCGATTCCGCCTCCGGGCACCACATTCATTTTGTTGGTGTTAGATTGAAAAATCAAAATACGAGCATAGAATAAATTAAGAATTTAGTGTGCCGACTTAGCTCAGTAGGTAGAGCAACTGACTTGTAATCAGTAGGTCACCAGTTCGACTCCGGTAGTCGGCACCATTCTTAATTAGATACAACCTGTTCCCTTTTAGTTCAGTTGGTAGAACGCCGGACTGTTAATCCGTATGTCGCTGGTTCAAGTCCAGCAAAGGGAGCCACATTAAGTAGCTAGCGTTAGTAACAAACGATAGCGAAAAGAAATTAGTGCCGACTTAGCTCAGTAGGTAGAGCAACTGACTTGTAATCAGTAGGTCACCAGTTCGACTCCGGTAGTCGGCACCATTTTTCATGATTGAAAAATCATAAGCGTTGTTGCTATAAAACAAACCTGTTCCCTTTTAGTTCAGTTGGTAGAACGCCGGACTGTTAATCCGTATGTCGCTGGTTCAAGTCCAGCAAAGGGAGCCACATTTAAGAAACCACTTCTCATGAAGTGGTTTTTTTTCGTCTGAAGAAAATAGCTGCAACACTTCACACTTGAACATCACTCATACGCCTCTGTATGAGCCTAGCAACGATTTTTTTCATAATAGACCAAGTTATATAACCTAAATTAGCCACAAGCCATAGAGGCCGTTATAGTGATATAACCGCTATTTCCAAGCTCGAAGTAGACCATAAATATTAAATGCTAATAGTACCAATGCCGTTAATTTACTATTCAGACTTACCCACTAACGAAAACAGAGTGTTTTTATTCTACTTTCGCATTGAGAATGATCATTCTAAGCCTTACAAACACAATCAATTCATACCTTGTAGATTTTGAAGCTCCTATTAACAAGGTTGTTCTGGCGAACCAATCCATTGGGTTGAGGTCTGGAGAGTATAGTGGGATATTAAGGATCGTAAGATTACTAAAATGGTCAACATGCCTGCTAGCCATTAGCCATTAGCCATTAGCCATTAGCCATTGTCTAATGGCTAATGGCTAATGGCCACTGAGCGTTACGAAAAGAATAGCGTCAGAGTAGCTTCTAAGGACAACGATACCGATGCTGACTCCTCATTAATTATACCTACCCCATTAATTACCCTATCAGTTTAGTCCAACCTCTAGAGCAGAATGACATAACTCTGCGTTTATCCTCACAAAACCGATTCCATGCACCGCATAGTGTCTCTACGATATCATCATAGCTTTCGAAACACCTGTTTGCTACTTCATTTGGCGAAGCCAACTCCATACCTGTTCTATAGGGTTAAGCTTGGGAGAATAAGGTGGGATATGGATAACTGTGAGGTTCTCAGATTCATCGGCAAGATAGCTCTGATGCCAACTCGCTTGCTCCATGATAACAACAGCATGCTTGCCAACCCGTTTGGCTTGAGACATTAATCTGAGTTGCTATTTCATTGCTTCCATATTGCTCAGGGGAACCACTATCGCTTCAGCTTCTCCTGTCGTAACACATACTGCGCCGAACAGGTATACATACTCGAATTGCGGTTGTTGTACAACTCTGGGGCGCGTACCTTTCTCTGCCCATATTCGCGTAGTGGTATCACGTTGACCAAATCTAGCCTCGTCTTGAAACCATATTTGGACATCTTTTAAGGGCGCATGACCAGGGATCTTAAGGATCGTTTCTATTTGGAATTTTTTTAAAATCGTCTTGGGCCTTCTGCGATTGCTTAGGGTGTTTTGAACGAGAAGTTATCCAACTCAGACCTATGTCATGTAATAACTGATAGAGCGCCGACTTTTTATATGATGTATCGAAATGGCTCTCTATATAAAGCCCAATGTCTCTCGCTTGAAGGCGGCCGCCACTTTCATTAGCTGCGAGCTCGATAACATATTCTTTGACTTGTGATTTCTACTCATCAGTTAGGCGATGGGGTCTACCAGAATGTGGGTTCTCCTGAAGTCCATCAAGACCAGCTTTGACCCATTTATTGACGCTTACTCTGCTAACTTTAAGGTACTTAGCTATTTTAGTGCGACTTTTACCGTCAACAAAATGAGAAACGGCTAAATAACGCATTCTAAGTCGAGCATTGGAAGTGGAATTAATCAAACCCGGAAAGTCATGCTTCATAAGGACTCCTTTCAAGAATCTTTATTAGATCATAAAATTAACGGAATTGGTATAATACCAATTGGAGAAAAAATATGATCTAATTAGGGCGTCGCCATCTTACGGGATATTGCTATGGATAGCCTTG
>NZ_SYUT01000161.1:0-238 GCF_005146325.1 Vibrio genomosp. F6
ACGTTGATAGGCAGGGTGTGTAAGTGCTGCGAGGCATTGAGCTAACCTGTACTAATTGCCCGTGAGGCTTAACCATACAACACCCAAGGGGTTTTGATGGACTCGATATATACAGACAAACTTGAATGAGTTTAGAGAACGAAAACAGCTTTCCGAATTATTTTACCTTTAGCTTTTTTAAAAGCTGAAAGTAGAAAAAGAATTTGCTTGGCGACCATAGCGTTGCGGACCCACCTGA
>NZ_SYUT01000018.1:0-49745 GCF_005146325.1 Vibrio genomosp. F6
GTCATTGTCTTAAACAATGCATCCGGACGCGGGATGGAGCAGCTTGGTAGCTCGTCGGGCTCATAACCCGAAGGTCGTAGGTTCAAATCCTGCTCCCGCAACCACATTTAGATTGAACGCTTTAGCGGTCGATCATGCGATACTAGCTCAGTTGGTAGAGCGCAACCTTGCCAAGGTTGAGGTCATCGGTTCGAACCCGATGTATCGCTCCATTTTCTTATCAAGAGAGTGGATACAGTTAATATCGCTCTTTCTAATGCTGTGAAAGCATAAATCCCAAATAAACATTAAAAATTCACCCTTCGGTGGATATTTTTTTGTCTTTATCTTTTCAATAACCATTGAAATGCTACTTATACACACGGTGATCTGATGATTTACTGTGGTCTTTGTATATTCGTTAACAGACTTATCCACAAAAAATTAGCTGTGGATAAGTTGGTTGATAAGGTGTTTTGTTGTGTGTGTTTGATTTTTCGTTTAAAAGATCTTTTTGTGGCAAATAGGTTGTCATATCGGAAGGGATTTCTTTATCTTATTGTTTTTTAAGGGTTTGGTTGGTTTTTATTCGACATTCCCCCTCTGTATTAAAGATCATTAACTTGTTGTTTTTTGATCCTAATCATTTCTTTAGACTGTGTTTAACTTTTCTAAGCGTATATCAAACCGTCGCTATTAAATTTATTGTCCACATTTGTGGTTTTGAGATGAATATCAAATATTGAGAGAGGGTTTTGTGCAAAAGACAGCCTTAATCAAGCTCGAAATTAGGCGTCCCTTGGTAAACCTTTTTGAACGATACGAATAAGCCTCTGTTTTTTCGTGCTATGGCGGGCGCTATCTACTGGAAGCTGCTGTAGCTGTTGTTGAATAGCCCACTGAATATGAGTATCCAGAACATCACTTAGCCCGAACCGCGACTCTAAAGCTTCTACAATCGCAAGCTTGTACGGAGCATTACCTAATGCGATAGAGATGTTGCGTAGCCACTGTAGATGTCCGATACGACGAATCGCGGAACCTTCCATTTTTTTGAGAAACATATCTTCATCCCAACTAAATAGCGAGAGAAGATCGGGTTCTTCAAATGAGGTTCGGCGGTGGAAATCCGTTTGGTCTGTTAAATCAGAAAATCGATTCCACGGGCAAACTAGCTGGCAATCATCGCAACCATAAATACGGTTTCCAATCGCGACTCTAAACTCTTCAGGAATCACACCATCAAATTCAATGGTTAAGTATGAAATGCAGCGGCGACCATCAACGACTTTCTCATCGACGATAGCGTTAGTTGGGCACGATGTGATGCAGGCTTTGCATTTACCGCACTCATCTTCGCTTGGGGTATCAACAGGCAGAGGAAGATCGATCAGTAGCTCTCCTAAGAAGAACCAAGAGCCCGCTTCTTTATCTAATATGAGTGAGTGCTTTCCTGTCCAGCCGAGCCCCGCCTTTTGAGCCAATGGCCTTTCAAGGATTGGTGCTGAATCAACAAAAGGGCGATGCCCAAACTGTCCGACTTCTTGCTCAATAAGCTGTCCTAACTTTTTGAGTTTGCTGCGAACCAATTTGTGGTAATCACGCCCGAGTGAGTATCGACTGATATACCCAAGGTTAGGATCACTCAAGTTAGAAGCAAACATAGCTTCAGGTGGCAGATAGTTCATTCTTGCGCTGATGACTCTTACCGTTCCCGGTAACAGTTCATCTGGTCGAGCTCGCATCATGCCATGACGCGCCATCCAATCCATATCTCCGTGGTAACCATTATCTAACCACTTCTGTAATGGACCTTCATGTTCTCGTAAATCAACATCACAGATCCCTACCTTTTGAAACCCTAATTCACGGGCCCAAATTTTAATTTGAATCGCTAGTTGCTCGTAGTTCATGAGTGGATTGCTCTGAAAAAATGGGCTCGGATCTTAACGGATCTTCAGCATAGAATCTAGAATCATTCATTGAGTTAATCACTTTTGCTAGAGAAAATGGCGATTAACGAAGGAAAGTCATGAGTATAGTAAATAAAGTGACATTTTTACGGATTACTTACACTTGATATCTTGTCTCTCAAAACCAACAAGGTTTACTATTCGTACTCTTTTGATTTTTATATAGTCGACAGTCAATATTTAGAGAATGTATCTATGAGCACAAAACAATTCACCTTGAAAGATGAACAGGCAACCATTCAAATGGGCAATGCGCTTGCTGGCATTTGTTCTCAACAAACAACCATTTATCTACATGGTGATCTTGGGGCTGGAAAAACAACATTTAGCCGTGGATTTATTCGCGCTCTTGGACACGATGGTAATGTAAAAAGTCCAACCTATACCTTAGTGGAACCTTATCAGTTAGCTGACTGGCAAGTGTATCATTTTGACTTATATCGTCTTGCTGATCCTGAAGAGTTGGAATATATGGGGATTCGTGATTATTTCACTGACGATGCTATTTGCTTGGTAGAGTGGCCAGAAAAAGGGCAAGGGCTATTACCGCAAGCGGATTTAGATATTGAATTACGTTATGACGACCAACAGCGAGTGGCGTTATTAACGGCAAATAATGATTATGGTCGAGTTTTATTAAGTCAATTGGAGCTATGTTGATCAGCATACGAATTCCAGCAGTTGTTATTGCTGCTATCACCTTCTTACTTAGTTTCTCAACTTTAGCGTCTGCCAATGCGCTTGAAGGGCTACGAGTGTGGCCCTCTCCAGATGAAACTCGTGTTGTCATTGATTTGAAATCTGAGGCTGATTTTAGCTATTTTACTTTAAGTAGCCCCAGTCGCTTAGTGGTCGATCTGAAAAAGACATCATTAAGCACAAAGTTACCGCTTGTGGTCTCAGATAGCCCAGTGTTGTCAAAAGTGAGAAAAAGCAGCGCTCCAAGTAAGGGGACGTATCGCCTCGTTTTCGAATTAAAGAAGCACTCAACGCCAGAGTTATTCAAACTCAGCCCGACCCCAGGTGGCCAATATGGGCACCGTTTAGTGGTCGATTTTCCACATGGCAAAACAACAGTTAAAGGCAAGGCGCCATCGAAGCCTGTGGTGAATAAAGACATCTCACAGATTCAGCGCAAAAAAGATATTCTGATTGTGATCGACCCCGGTCATGGCGGAGAAGATCCCGGTTCAATCGGGCCATCTCGAAAATACGAAAAAAACGCGACATTAAGTATTTCAAAGAAGATTGCAGCACAGTTAAATGCGATTCCTGGTATCAAAACACGTCTAACACGTAACTCGGATTACTTTGTGAACCTGAACCGTCGTGTTGCGATTGCGCGTGAAAATGATGCTCATTTGCTGATCTCCATTCATGCTGATGCCTTTACTACGCCTAAGCCGCGTGGTGGTTCTGTGTTTGTGTTGAATACAAAGCGTGCCAATACCGAAATTTCGCGTTGGGTCGAAAACCATGAGAAACAGTCGGAATTACTGGGTGGTACGGGAACGGTTCTCACTAAGAATATTAATGATAAAAATGTAAACCAAACCTTGCTTGATTTACAGTTTAACCATTCTCAGAAAGAGGGGTATAAGCTGGCGAAATCTATTTTATCTGAGATGGGAAAAGTCGCTAAACTGCATAACTCTAAGCCGATTAATACCAGCTTGGCTGTTTTACGCTCACCGCAAATCCCTTCAGTTTTAGTGGAAACTGGCTTTATCTCTAATCCAACTGAGGAGCGTTTACTTTTCCAACGTTCTCACCAAGATAAATTAGCGAGGGCGATTACCCAAGCGGTGGTTCGTTATGTTCAAGCTAATCCTCCAGAGGGAACCATTTTAGAGGCTCAAGGAAAAGCGGTTAAGCATAAAGTCAAAGCCGGTGAGTCGTTATCGGTTATCGCAAAGCGTTACGGGACATCGGTAGCCACAATAAAATCCGCTAACCGATTAAAATCGTCCGGCTTAGCTGTTGGGCAAGTATTAACGATTCCGGGATACTCCATGCCGACCGTTGTGCCTAAAGCGAAAAACCCAATAGAGACGAAGACGGTGACGCATATCGTTCGAAAAGGGGATTATTTAGGCAAAGTAGCAAAACGCTATAAAGTGAGTGTCGCGAGCATTAAACGAGAGAACCGACTTAAATCGGACACGTTGAAGTTAGGGCAAAAACTAAGAATTACAGTGAGTTTGAAAGATCTTCCGCTTAGAAAACACAAAGTTAAACGCGGTGAATTTTTAGGTAAGATCGCCACTAAATATGGTGTTACGGTAAATAGCCTTCGCCAAGCGAATAAGTTGCGCTCCGATTCACTCGCGGTTGGCCAAGTGCTAATCATACCGAATAAGTAGGCGGCTTCTTACGATGACAATTAAAATATTACCCGCCCGGTTAGCCAACCAAATTGCCGCAGGTGAAGTGGTAGAAAGACCAGCCTCAGTCGTGAAGGAGTTGGTTGAAAATAGCTTGGACTCAGGTGCGACTCGAATCGACATCGATATTGAGAAAGGCGGAGCTAAGCTCATTCGGGTGCGCGATAATGGTAAAGGCATTGTAAAAGATCAATTGGCTCTGGCGTTGAGTCGACATGCGACCTCTAAGATTCATACTCTTGATGATCTTGAAGCTATCATTAGTTTAGGCTTTCGTGGAGAAGCGCTAGCCAGTATCAGTTCCGTTGCTCGCCTGACGATGACTTCTCGACCTGCCACGCAAGATCAAGCTTGGTCGGCGTACAGTGAAGGCCGAGATATGGCGGTAAAATTACAGCCAACGGCTCACCCAATTGGCACCTCTGTTGAAGTATTGGATCTCTTCTTTAACACGCCTGCTCGCCGTAAGTTCTTACGCACTGAAAAAACAGAATTTACCCATATCGATGAATTGCTTAAACGCATTGCTTTAAGTCGTTTTGATGTGACGATCAATCTTCGTCATAACGGGAAAATGATCCGTCAATACCGAGCATCAAAAAACGATCTCCAAGCAGAGAAGCGTATTGCAGCTGTGTGTGGGGCCTCTTTTGTTCGTCATATGCTTAAAATTGAGTTGGAGCATCAAGGGCTAAAGCTTCATGGTTGGGTAACGACGCCTGAAGGGGCGAGGCAACAAAGTGATTTGCAGTACTGCTATGTGAATGGTCGAATGATGCGTGACAAGCTGATTAATCACGCAATTCGACAAAGTTATGCCACCAGTTTGAAGCCTGAGCAGTTTGCTACTTATGTTCTGTTTATCGAGATAGATCCTCATCAAGTCGATGTGAATGTACACCCTGCAAAACATGAGGTTCGCTTTCATCAAGCTCGCTTAGTGCATGATTTCATTTATCAGGCTTTAACTAGTGCTTTGGCACAAAGTGAACATATTGACGAGCCTAGAGTCACAGAATCAGCCTTTCATCAGGAGGAGTGCGAGACTCAGCGTGCTGAGGTGGCAGGTGCAGAGCTTTCTGCATCCGAACGTGCAGCAGAAGTGATAGATCAAATGCCTTCTTACCCCGGTAAAGCTGAGAGTGAACGATCGCCTTCGGTTGCTGATGGAGTGAGTGAATCTTACCCGAATCGAGATTGGGTAACTAAACCTCATCATGCAACCCAAAACCCTCAGCCTCATAGCACTAAGAATCTAAGTTCTGGTTCTCAAAGTTCGTCGCATCAAAGCTCATCGTATCAAAGCTCGTCGCATCAAAGTCCATCGTCTCAAAATACAGCGCTTTCTAAAGATAAGCGTTACCACGCTCAACCTGCGCCATCAAAGCAAGAAGTACACGCTTACCATCAGTTAATGAAAACGACTGAAGGTGAAGGTGCGTTTCAGGATCCAAAAGATCAGAATGAAGTCGTTACTGATGGGAAGGCGAGCTCTGAGGCGAAGAATCAGCAAGAAATTGTCGAATTAGGCAAAGCACTCTGCGTTGTTGAGCAGCAATATTTGGCGATGGGCTCAAAATCGGGTTGTTTGCTCGTATCACTGATTCGTGGTGAGTGGCTGCGAGTTAGAGGCCAACTTAATACAAGTGTGAATCCCTTAACGAGCCAACCACTGTTAGTGCCGTTATCGATAAAGCTTGGTAAAGATATGATCGCGCTGGTTGAAGCGAATCAATCTTTATTAGGGACATTTGGTATCCAGCTTAAAGCCAGAAATTACGAAACAATACTGGTTATGGGGGTTCCGCAGCCATTAAGGCAGCAAAACCTACAACAGTTGATCCCAGATCTGTTATCTTATCTGCTCTCAGACGATCAAATTAATACCGATTCGTTAGCTTCTTGGCTGGCAAATCAAATAACACAAGTAAAAAGCAGCTACACTTTATCTGAAGCAATTCAAATTGTTGCGGAACTCGAACAGCTTTGGCAAGGTCAATTACCATTAGACGATATAGATTTCGTTAAACCGGTTGATTTTGCAGCCACCGTTGCAGCATTTAAGCGGTAAACAGTAAGCTATTGATTAAAAATATAAATAAAAAAGTGAACATGAATCAGAAGTTACCTTTAGCGCTATTTTTAATGGGGCCAACAGCATCAGGAAAAACGGATCTTGCGATACGTTTACGCCAAAAGTATCCAGTCGAAATTATCAGTGTGGACTCTGCATTGATCTACAAAGGGATGGATATTGGAACCGCGAAACCTGATGATCAAGAGCTCGCGCTTGCCCCTCACCGTTTGATCGATATATTAGATCCTAGCGAAGCGTATTCTGCCGCCGATTTTCGACGCGATGCATTGGAAGCAATGAATGATATTGTTTCTGAAGGTAAAATACCGTTATTGGTTGGCGGTACAATGCTATATTACAAAGCATTACTTGAAGGTTTATCACCACTTCCAGCGGCCAACCCTGAAATACGTCATCAAATAGAACAACAAGCGCTGGCGAATGGCTGGGCAGCGTTACATGATGAATTAAAAGCGATCGATCCTGTATCTGCAGAAAGAATTCATCCAAATGATCCACAAAGGTTGTCTAGGGCATTGGAAGTTTACCGAATTTCAGGTAAAACTCTAACTGAGCTTACTCAAGTGAAAGGTGAAAGCCTGCCATTTAGAGTAAAACAATTTGCGATAGCTCCCAAGGAAAGGGCAGAACTCCATCGTCGTATTGAATTACGTTTTGATAAGATGCTAGAGGCTGGGTTTGAAGATGAAATGCGTACTTTGTATGCCCGAGATGATCTTCATCCAGATCTTCCATCGATTCGATGTGTTGGATATCGACAGATGTGGGACTATTTAGATGGGCAGTGCGATTTAGATGAAGCGGTATTCCGTGGTGTCTGCGCTACTCGTCAATTGGCCAAGCGACAAATCACCTGGTTACGCAGTTGGGATGATTTAACTTGGTTAGATAGCGAAAACATTGAACAAGCGTTAGAAACTCTTTCAGATGCAATAGCATCCGATTGAATTAGCTGTGTATAATGTGATCGTTTTTGCGTGAATATACCCTGAAGGATCTGTCATTAAGATTTAACAATGATCCTTAATTCTAAATGACAATAGGGTGTTTATTATTCATTTAGCTCAGATGCAAAGGCCGCACACTTTTTAGTGCACCACTAGCTAAATAATTACAACTAAAAAATCAAATAAGGAAAATAAAATGGCTAAGGGGCAATCGCTACAAGACCCATTCTTAAATGCTCTACGACGTGAGCGCATTCCAGTGTCTATCTACCTTGTGAATGGCATTAAGCTACAAGGTCAGATCGAATCTTTTGATCAATTTGTGATCTTGCTGAAAAATACAGTTAACCAAATGGTATACAAACATGCGATTTCAACTGTTGTCCCAGCTCGAGCAGTGAGTCACCATACTGCAGAGCGTCCAGCAGATCGCCCTCAAGAGAAGTCTGAAGATTAATATTCAAATCTCAAAAGTAATAAGGAGTTGGTTGCTTGTTTGACCGTTATGAAGCCGGCGAACGAGCCGTACTTGTTCATATCAACTTCACGCAACAAGGTGAGTGGGACGATCTCAGCGAGTGTGAAATGCTGGTGTCTTCTGCTGGGGTGACGACGCTACAAGTTGTGACGGGTAGTCGTCAGTCACCACACCATAAATACTACGTTGGAGAGGGGAAAGCTCAGGAAATCGCCCAAGCTGTACAGCTAACGGGTGCTGATGTGGTGATATTTAACCACGCCTTATCTCCAGCCCAAGAACGTAACCTAGAAATGTTGTGCAAATGCCGAGTGTTGGATCGTACCGGTTTAATACTTGATATTTTTGCTCAACGAGCTCGGACACATGAAGGGAAATTACAGGTTGAGCTTGCTCAGCTTCGTCATATTTCAACTCGATTAATCCGTGGTTGGACCCACCTTGAGCGACAAAAAGGTGGTATTGGTTTACGTGGTCCGGGTGAAACGCAGTTAGAAACCGATAGACGTTTATTGCGTGAGCGAATTAAAGCGATCCTTCGCCGTTTAGCGAAAGTGGCGAAGCAGCGTGAGCAAGGGCGGCGAGCTCGAAATCGAGCAGAAATCCCAACCATTTCATTGGTAGGTTATACCAATGCGGGTAAATCGACACTGTTTAACTGCATTACTGAAGCGGGTGTGTATGCAGCAGACCAATTATTTGCGACGTTAGATCCTACATTGCGTAAGATCGAATTAGCTGATGTTGGGCCTGCGATTCTCGCGGATACTGTTGGTTTTATTCGTCATTTACCTCATGATTTAGTTGCAGCATTTAAAGCAACATTACAAGAAACGCAAGAAGCTGACATTTTGTTACATGTTGTTGATGCCAGTGATGAGCGTTTTCGTGAGAATATTCAAGCGGTTCATGATGTACTAGAAGAGATCGATGCCCATGAGGTACCTTCTTTAGTCGTGATGAACAAGATCGACAGCCTTGATGATCAAAAACCTCGTATTGAAAGAGATGAGGAAGGCTTGCCTCGTACCGTTTGGGTTTCTGCTATGAATGGCATAGGTATGGATCTTCTATTTGAAGCTCTAACTGAACGCTTAGCGAAGCAGATGGTACAGTATCAGTTACGAATTCCACCTCAATATCAAGGTAAAATTCGTAGCACATTCTTCGAGTTAAAGTGTATTCAACAAGAAGAATATGATACAGATGGTAACTTGTTGATAGATATTCGAATGCAACAAGTGGATTGGTCTAGGATTGAAAAAAGAGAAGGGGCAGTTTTGAGTGACTTTATCGTTACCGAAAGGACTGCTACAGTATAACGTCATATCAAATGATGGAGCTTTCTAATGGCGTGGAATGAGCCTGGTAATAACAACGGCAATAACGGCCGCGATAATGACCCTTGGGGTAATAAAAATAATCGCGGTGGCCGAGATCAAGGACCGCCAGACCTAGATGAAGTTTTTAATAAACTGAGTCAAAAGTTGGGTGGCAAGTTTGGTAAGAAAGGTGGCAATGGCCCGAGTATTGGTGGTGGTGGCGCAATTGGCTTAGGTCTAATTGCTGTCGTTGCGATTGCGGTATGGGTATTTTCTGGTTTCTATACAATCGGTGAAGCTGAGAGAGGGGTAGTCCTTCGCCTTGGTAAATACGACCGTATTGTTGATCCTGGCCTAAACTGGCGTCCTCGTTTCATTGATGAATACGAAGCGGTAAACGTACAAGCAATTCGTTCATTGCGAGCTTCTGGCACAATGCTAACGAAAGATGAAAACGTAGTAACAGTAGAAATGGGCGTTCAATACCGTGTTGCGGACCCATACAAATACTTGTTCCGCGTAACAAGTGCTGATGACAGCTTACGTCAAGCAACTGATTCTGCACTACGTGCCGTGATCGGTGATTCATTGATGGACAGCACGCTAACAAGTGGTCGTCAATTGATTCGTCAAACAACACAAGAGACTCTAAACAGTATCATTGATAAATATGATATGGGTCTTATCGTTGTCGACGTTAACTTCCAGTCGGCTCGTCCGCCTGAAGAAGTTAAAGATTCATTTGATGATGCGATTGCTGCGCGAGAAGATGAAGAACGTTTCATTCGTGAAGCTGAAGCGTACAAGAATGAGATTTTACCGAAAGCAACTGGTCGTGCTGAGCGTCTGAAAAAAGAAGCGCAAGGTTACACTGAACGCACGGTAAATGAAGCTCTTGGTCAAATAGCTCAATTTGAAAAATTACTACCAGAATATCAAGCGGCACCAGAGGTTACTCGTAACCGTCTGTACCTTGATACCATGGAAGAGGTGTACACCAACACTTCTAAAGTGCTTATTGATTCAGAATCAAGCGGCAACCTACTGTACTTACCGATTGATAAGTTAAGTGGTCAAGATAGTGATAGTTCGAAACGTAAGGCTAAATCGTCTTCAACTTATGACAGCATTGAACTTGAATCTCAACGTGTTGATACAACCAAAGAGACTCAAAATCGTTCAACTAATTCACGTCAAGGGAGATACTAATAATGCGTAAGTTAATGATCCCTGTATTGGTCGTTGCGTTAGCGATTATGTTGATGTCACTGTTTGTTATTCCTGAAGGTGAGCGTGGTATCGTGATCCGTTTCGGTCGTGTGCTTAAAGATACCAATGATGTCGCGGCTCGTATTTACGAACCAGGCTTGCACTTTAAGATGCCAATGTTTGATCGCGTGAATCGTCTTGATGCTCGTATCCAAACGATGGATGGCCGTTCAGATCGATTTGTAACGTCTGAGAAAAAAGACGTTATCATTGATACCTACGTGAAATGGCGTATTGAAGATTTTGGTCAATACTACCTAGCAACAGGCGGTGGTAATGTTCAGACGGCAGAAGCTCTACTAGAACGTAAAGTGACTGATGTGCTGCGTTCTGAAATTGGTTCTCGTGAAATCAAACAGATTGTTTCAGGTCCTCGTAACGATAAAGTTCTGCCTTCTGATGAAGATGCAGCACTGATTCCAGAGGCTTCAAAAGAGGCACTAGAAATTGATGGTCAGCGCGATATCATTATGGATAACGTACTTGCTGATACCAGTGAAAGTGCTCTGACTGACTTAGGTGTGAGAGTAGTTGACTTCAGAATGAAGAAAATTAACCTGCCTGACGAAATCAGTGAGTCAATCTATAAGCGTATGCGTGCTGAACGTGAGTCGGTTGCTCGTAAGCACCGTTCTCAAGGCCGTGAGAAAGCAGAAGTTATTCGTGCTCAAGCTGAACTTGAAGTGGCAACGGTACTTGCAGAAGCAGACAGAACTGCGCGTGTAACACGTGGTGATGCCGATGCAAAAGCAGCTGCTATCTATTCAAGTGCTTATAGCAAAGATCCTGAATTTTATGGATTCTTACGTTCATTGAAAGCATATGAGAAGTCTTTTGGTTCTAAGAGTGATATCTTAGTTCTTGATCCAAAGAGTGATTTCTTCAAGTACATGAATGACGCAAAAGGTGTTACTTCTAAGTAATGACTAATCGTATTCAGTATTAAGTAAAGAAGGTTCCGTAAGGGACCTTTTTTGTATCTGTTGATTTATTATGGTCATTATTTTTAAATAGTTGGTGGGGTGCTGTATGTCGAACTCGATTTGGTTAGCGATAGGCTTGGTTTTAATTGTTGAAGGGCTTGGGCCGTTGATCGCTCCTAATGGATGGAGAAACATGGTGGCTCAGTTGAGTGAGCAACCAGACAATCAATTACGCCGTATTGGTGGCTGCTTGGTTGTTGCTGGAGCGGTTATCGCGATAATGATGAGTTAAATGAGGCGATTAATTTCTGTCCGCTTATCAAATCCTTATCAACGAAGATTCTAGAATGCTTAAAAAATGACTGCAAGAAATGTGATTCAGTGCTAGAATCCATTTTTAATTAGCAACAGAATTGGAAAGATGGGAAATAACGTAGTCGTGCTAGGCACCCAATGGGGTGACGAAGGTAAAGGTAAAATTGTTGACCTTTTAACTGAAGATGCAAAATACGTGGTTCGCTACCAAGGCGGTCACAATGCTGGTCATACTCTTGTCATTGACGGTGAAAAAACCGTTCTTCACTTAATTCCATCAGGTATTCTTCGCGATAAGCTTAAGTGCGTTATCGGTAACGGTGTTGTTCTATCACCAGAAGCCCTGATTAAAGAGATGAAACCTTTAGAAGAGCGCGGCATCCCTGTTCGCGAACGTCTTTTCATTTCTGAAGCATGTCCTCTAATTCTTCCTTACCACATTGCTCTAGACCAAGCGCGCGAAATCGCTCGTGGTAAAAAAGCAATTGGTACAACTGGTCGTGGTATCGGTCCAGCTTATGAAGATAAAGTTGCTCGTCGCGGTCTTCGTGTTGGCGACCTATTCGACAGAGAAGCATTCGCTGAGAAACTAAAAGAAGTGATGGAATACCACAACTTCGCATTAGTGAACTACTACAAAGCGGAAGCGGTAAGCTACGAAGAAGTTCTAGAGCAGGCGATGGGTTATGCCGATCTACTGACTTCAATGGTTATCGATGTAACTGACGAACTAGATGCTGCACGTAAGCGCGGTGATAAAATCATGTTTGAAGGTGCACAAGGTACTCTACTAGATATCGACCACGGTACTTACCCGTACGTAACGTCTTCTAATACTACTGCTGGTGGTGTTGCTGCTGGTTCTGGTTTCGGACCTCGTCACATTGGTTACATTCTTGGTATTGCTAAAGCTTACTGTACTCGTGTTGGTTCTGGTCCATTCCCGACAGAGCTATACGACGGTCTAGAGAAGCAAGATCCAGTAGGTAAGCATCTAGGTGATGTTGGCCATGAGTTTGGTGCAACAACTGGTCGTTTACGTCGTACAGGTTGGTTCGATGCTGTGGCAATGCGCCGTGCAATCCAAATCAACTCAATTTCTGGCTTCTGTCTAACTAAGTTAGACGTACTAGACGGTCTTAAAGAACTTAAGATTTGTACTGGCTACCAGATGAAAGATGGTTCTATCCTAGAAGTTTCTCCAATGGCTGCTGAAGCATTTGAAGAAGCGACACCAGTTTACGAAACTATGCCTGGTTGGTCTGAAAATACTTTTGGTGCAACATCTCTTGATTCGCTTCCACAAGCGGCTTTAGATTACATCAAACGTATCGAAGAGCTAACTGGCGTTCCTGTTGATATCGTATCAACTGGCCCAGACCGTAACGAAACAATTGTTAAAGTTCACCCATTTGGTGCTTAATAGTTGATATCTAAGATGAATAATAAAAGCCGGCTTAATTAGCCGGCTTTTTTGTACCTGTTGTGATGATCTTTTGTTCACTGTCTGGCAAGATATTGCCTATAAACGGCAATAATTACCTAAAGAGATCCGCTAAATTGCCGATAATCTTATCAAGCCTATATAAACGCAGAGCATTGCTTATGCGTGGATATGGAGTTTTACTGATACGAATAAAAGAGTGCAGGTATGAAGCTACGAATAGTAGCGGCTTCATTAATGTTGGCGCTGAGCTCTCCCTTGAGTCATGCAAATTTGGCTGAGGTTGGGGAGCCTGTCCCAATTTATACTGAAGCCGAACTGATCAAATTAATTGAAGACAATCGACATTTAGAGCGAGTAAAAGCTGATAACTGCCAGATCGTGGAAGATATCGTAGCTCGTGCAACTCGAATCAATCTACCATCATACGAGTTTTTGTATGGTGATATGCTGGCTTGGGGGGTGTGCGTTGAGCAAGATGTTGAACTTGGTCTGTATTATATGGAAAACGCTGCGCATCAAGGCTTACCCGCCGCGCTAGAGCAACTCGGCCGTTATTACTCTCGTGGTACATTAGTACAGCAAGATAAAGAACGTGCGATTCCATATTTACGTGAAGCGGCCTCTATGGGGAACTTGAATGCCCGTATTCATCTCGCAGAACTGTTGTTACGTGATTATGGTAGTCCACTCGATTATGAAGATGCTTATCGCTGGCTGTACAACTCAGCAACGGCAGATAAGCGACAACACAGCCGTATCTCGGTGTTGCGACAAGGTTTAGAGCTGAGAATGCCGCAAAATATCATCGCTAGAGCCAAGCGTCGCGATGTGTTCTGGTAGATAGCACTCTAAATTCAAGAATTATTGATAACTGCACTCAAATGAAACAGCCCTTATAGCGAATATAAGGGCTGTTTTGTTTTACTGATTCAAAAGTATCAGAATCTTATTGAACCGTCTCGCCTGACTCAATCACCGTCTTACGTACAATTTCAGTAAAGGCTAAAGCTTCTTCTCGGATCTTCGTTTCATCAACCGTTAGCATCTCTCTGTCTTTCATAATGACTTTACCAGCAACGATAGAGTGGCGAACATTCGCAGAATTTGCTGAGTAAACCAGAGCTGAATAAGGGTTATAGACTGGAACCATATTCGGTGCTTTGGTGTCGATAACAATAATATCGGCCAGTTTCCCTACTTCTAATGAGCCTATTTTATCTTCCATATGCAGAGCTTTAGCTGCGCCCATTGTTGCCATATCAATGACTTTGATTGGTGGCATTGCAGCACGATCTTTGTTTACGAGCTTATGTACTTTGGCGACTTGGTTAAACTCATCAATGGTACTTAATGTGTTGCCAGACATAGGGCCATCAGTACCTAGACCGATACGAACATCTTGGTCATACATTTTCAGCGCCGGTGATACCCCTTTTGCTGATTTGATGTTGGCACTCATGTTGTGCGCGACACCCATATCCGATTTTTTAACCAGTTCAATATCCGCATCATCGACTAAGATCATGTGAGCGCCGACTAAGTTCTTATTGAGTGCACCGATGCTGTCCATGTAAGCGACAGGTGACAGACCGTCTGAACGCTTGGCAATTTTCTCTTCTTCACGATGTGACTCTGCAAGGTGGATCATTACCGGTACGTCATGCTCAAGAGATAGTTTTGCTACTTTTTGTAGAATCTCAGTGGTATTGGTATAGGGTGCGTGTGGGGCAAATGCTGGGGTAATACGCGGATGATCTTTGTACTCTTCAATAAAGTTCAGCGCGTATTGGATGCCTTCTTCCGCATTAGCTGCATCGGCTACCGGAAATTTAATCACGGTTTCACCCAGTACGGCACGCATACCGATAGTATCAACGGTTTTTGCTACTTCATCTTCAAAGTAGTACATGTCAGCGTAAGTCGTTACACCACCTTTGACCATTTCAACATTGCCAAGATTTGCACCAATACGCACCATGTCACGAGAAACAAGCTTTGCTTCTAGAGGGAAAATGTAGCGGTGAAGGCGATCTGGCACGTCATCAGCAAGTGAGCGAAATACCGTCATAGAAACATGCGTATGGGTATTAATTAGACCTGGCATGACAATATCACCATCGACATCAAGTGTTTGCTTTGCTTGATATTCCTTCGCTAAAGTAGCATCACCAACAGCGATAATTTTGTTATCTTTTACAACAATTGTGCCATTGTCATAGACCGCTTTATCTTGATTCATGGTTAATACCATCGCGTCAGTGATCATAAGATCAGCTTTTTCGGTGGCAAAAGAAGAAGTTGAAAACAAGCCAAAGCTCGCGATAGCCGTTGCAAGAAGTGTTCGTTTCATTGTCATATCAATACCTTTGGAACAGGTGGGGAGAGTCGCGTTTGATGATAGGCTAATCTGGTATTTCTGCAATCGATTGCCTTGTCAATTTCATCAAGATGAGATCTTAAGCAAAGGATATGAAAGTATATTTAACAAAGTGAAATGTTATGTTTTTTCAAGGCTAATTCCTTCTATTATTAAAGCAAATCTGTAGCTTATCTCCTTAGTCAGATATACTAAGCCGTATACCTTCCTTGCTTAAGCAGGCCCGCCTATGTCAAAACAAACACCAGAAAAAAAGAATGCCGATCCCTTTGCAGATCGTGAATCTCAAAAATATGAAAACCCAGTTCCAAGTCGTGAATTTATTACTGACTTTTTAACCACAGCTAATGTACCAATGAATCGTAATGATCTATTTGAAGCATTAGGTCTGACAGGTGAAGAGCAGTACGAAGGGTTACGCCGCCGGTTACGCGCGATGGAGCGTGATGGTCAATTGATTTTCACTCGTCGCCAGTGTTATGCACTGCCTGAAAAGCTCGAATTGACGAAAGGTTATGTTATTGGGCACAAAGATGGTTTTGGCTGGGTTCGACCTGAAGGTAGCGTAGGAAAAGATAATGATATCTTGCTTCCACACCACCAAATGCGCCACATCATTCATGGCGATTTAGTGCTTATTCAGCCATCAGGAACGGATAAGCGAGGGCGTAAAGAAGGGCGCTTAGTTCGAGTTTTAGAAGAGAGAAAAACGCCACTTGTCGGACGTTTCTTTTTTGAATACGGGCACTCGTTTGTGGTTACCGATGATTCACGAATCAGCCAAGATATTCTGATCCCAAATGAGCATAAAGGCGGTGCTCGAATGGGGAACGTGGTGGTGATTGAGTTGACTGATCGTGGCACTCGTTCGCGAGGCATGATGGGTAAAGTGATTGAAGTTCTCGGTGAAAATATGGCTCCGGGTATGGAAACGCAAATTGCAATCCGTACTCATCAAATTCCGAACGTTTGGCCTGTGGAAGTTGAAAAGCAGGTTGAGAACTTAGGTGAAGAAGTTCCTGAAGAAGCGAAGAAAGGACGTGTTGACCTGCGTGAATTGCCATTAGTCACCATTGATGGTGAAGACGCGCGAGACTTTGATGATGCAGTCTATTGTGAAGCCAAAAAAGGCGGTGGTTGGCGCTTATGGGTGGCGATCGCGGATGTAAGTTATTATGTTCGTACTGATACCGCACTCGACAAAGAAGCGATCAACCGTGGTAACTCAGTCTATTTCCCATCTCAAGTCGTGCCGATGTTACCTGAGGTATTATCAAACGGATTGTGTTCACTCAATCCACAAGTAGACCGTTTATGTATGGTTTGCGAAATGACGATTTCTTCAACCGGTAAGCTTTCCGGCTACAAACATTACGAAGCGGTTATGAACTCTCACGCTCGCCTGACTTACAACAA
Source organism: Vibrio genomosp. F6 (assembly GCF_005146325.1). NCBI lineage: Bacteria > Pseudomonadati > Pseudomonadota > Gammaproteobacteria > Vibrionales > Vibrionaceae > Vibrio > Vibrio genomosp. F6. The sequence continues at coordinate 16,929 of NZ_SYUT01000018.1, forward strand.
AGTGGGTGCCATTCTCGATGGGGATGAAGAGCTGCGTGAACGTTATAAGCCTGAAGTGCCACATCTTGAAGAACTGCATAAGATGTACAAGATACTGAAGCAAACTCGTGATGAGCGAGGGGCTATTGAGTTTGAAACGGTTGAAACCAAATTCATCTTCAACGCAGAGCGTAAAATTGATCGTATTGAACCTGTGATTCGAAACGATGCGCATAAGCTTATTGAAGAGTGCATGATTTTAGCGAATATCGCCTCTGCGTCATTGGTTGAGAAAGCGAAAGAAGCGGCACTGTATCGTGTTCATGAATCTCCGGGTGAAGAGCGCCTGGTTGGCTTTAGAGACTTCCTTGGGGAGCTAGGCTTAAACTTGGGTGGTGGATTACAACCTTCTCCAACAGATTATGCACACCTAATGAAACAAATTGGTGAGCGTCAAGATAAAGAGTTGATTCAAACTATGCTGCTTCGCTCAATGAAGCAGGCGGTGTATAACGCTGATAACGCAGGGCACTTTGGTTTAGCTCTCAAACGTTACGCGCACTTTACTTCTCCAATTCGTCGCTACCCAGACTTGTTGTTACACCGTGCAATTAAGTACCTCATTGCCAAGCAAGAAGGAAGAAATACCGATCGCTGGACACCGACGGGTGGTTATCACTATTCATTTGACGATATGGATTTTTACGGTGAACAGTGCTCGATGACAGAGCGCCGAGCCGATGATGCAACACGTGAAGTGAACGATTGGCTAAAATGTGAATACATGCAAGATCATGTCGGTGATGAGCTTGATGGTGTTATTGCTAATGTAACCGGTTTTGGCTTCTTCGTTCGTTTGAGTGAACTGCATATTGATGGCTTGGTTCATATCTCTTCTCTTGCGAATGACTACTACCAATTTGATGCGGTAGGGCAGCGATTAATTGGTGAGAGCTTCGGTAATATCTATCGTCTTGGTGATGCCGTTAAAGTTAAAGTCAAAGCGGTAAATCTGGATGATCGTCAAATTGACTTTGAATTAGTAGAAACTAGTCGTAAGCTACGCGGTGAAGGCAAAACGGCGAAAAAACGCGCGGCAGAAGCTCAAAGAAAAGCGAAGAGTAAAAAACAAGGTGTTAAGAACCGTAAGCCAGGAGCTAAAGCCACTCCGCTTGTTGAACCAACTAAGCGACCTGATGGCCGGAATGAAGGTGAAAGTGCTGAAGGTGGACGTAAAAAAGGTTCTGGGCCTAAAGGGGAACAAAATGATAAACCCCGCAAGAAGAAATCTCGTACAGGCGCGAGTAAAGCTCGTGCCAAGAAAAAACATGAACAAAAGAAATAACGCTGACAAGGTAGACGATGAGTAACGAATTTATTTACGGCATTCACGCCGTGAAAGCGGTATTAGAGAAAGATCCTGCACGCTTCATTGAGGCCTATGTTTTAAAAGGCCGCCAAGATGAGCGTTTGATGCCTTTGCTAAACCAATTGCAGCAATATGGCATTTCAATTCAGCAAATGGGTCGCAAGCCTCTTGACGAGAAATCAAATGGCGCGAACCACCAAGGTATTATTGCGCGTGTTAAAGCCGCAAAACAGCTGAATGAAAATGACTTGGATGCGATTTTGGCAAGCAATGAACAGCCTTTATTGCTTGTGCTTGACGGTGTGACGGATCCTCATAATTTAGGTGCTTGTTTACGTAATGCTGATGCGGCGGGTGTCGCTGCTGTAATCGTACCAAAAGATCGATCTTCACCATTAACGGCGACCGTAAGTAAAGTTGCCTGTGGTGCTGCTGAAACGGTACCTCTTGTTCGTGTGACTAATTTGGCGCGTACGATGAGAGCGCTGCAAGAGCAGGGTGTATGGTTTGTAGGCACGGCTGGAGAAGCGACACATGACGTTTATCAAGCTAAATTAACAGGGCCACTTGCGATTGTTATGGGGGCAGAAGGCGATGGTATGCGCCGTCTAACTCGTGAAACATGTGATGATCTGATTAAGATCCCAATGGCAGGTAGTGTTTCTAGTTTGAATGTCTCTGTAGCGTCTGGTATTTGTTTGTTTGAAGCGGTAAGACAACGCTTGGCCCAATAATGAGTTAATGCGTATTTAAATATTTGAATTTATTAACGTTCATCATTATTGGTGGACGTTTTTTTTTCAGGCTAAAAAGAGAGAATATGTGGCTTTATCGGATGGCTAGATGGCAAAAGAAAAACTGTTTCATTATTAGCCAAATACCGCTTGCCAATATCCGGTTCTTTCTATAATATTTGCCGTCCTTAAAACTCGGTCATTTTTCTTTAGTTCCTTGCTTCCCCTGGACGACCGAGCCTTTCGTGGAAGCTAATAATCCGTAAGGAGCAACCAAATGCGTCATTATGAAATCGTATTCATGGTTCACCCTGATCAAAGCGAGCAAGTTGCTGGCATGATCGAACGTTACACTGGTTCAATCACTGAAGCTGGTGGTACTGTCCACCGTCTAGAAGACTGGGGCCGCCGTCAAATGGCTTACCCAATCAACAAACTTCACAAAGCTCACTACGTTCTTATGAACGTTGAAGCTGGTCAAGAAGTGATGGACGAGCTAGAAACTGCTTTCCGTTTTAACGATGCAGTTCTACGTAACATGATCATGCGCACTAAAGGCGCTGTGACTGAGCAATCTATTATGCTTAAGCAAAAAGAAGAGCGTGCAGAGCGTGCTCCTCGTCGTGAAGAGCGTACAGAAGCTAAGCCAGAAGCAAAGCCAGAAGCAGCAGCTGAGTAATTGATTGTATGACCAATCGAATGGAACTCAGCGGCTCTGTCGTTAAAGATCCTATTCGAAGCCTTAGCCCTGCGGGTGTTGCTCATTGCCGATTTTGGCTAGAACATCGCTCAACAGTGTTAGAAGCTAACCTACCGAGACAAGTTTTTTGTCGTATGCCGGTAGTCATTAGTGGGCAAAGGTCGCAAGCATTAACTCAAGAATTAGTTTTAGGTAGTAACATTAAGGTAAGTGGCTTCGTTGCTTATCAAACCGGCCGAAATGGCGTTGGTAAATTAGTGTTGCATGCCGATAACATTACTCAAATTTAAGATCAGGAGATAGCCCATGGCTCGTTTCTTCCGTCGTCGTAAATTCTGCCGTTTTACTGCAGAAGGCGTACAAGAGATTGACTACAAAGACGTAGCAACTCTAAAAAACTACATCACTGAAGCTGGTAAAATTGTACCTAGCCGTATCACTGGTACTAGCGCTAAATATCAGCGTCAACTAGCTCGCGCTATCAAGCGTTCTCGTTACGTTGCTCTTCTACCATACACTGACAAACATCAGTAAATTGGTATTAGTTTAAATTAGTTAAGAGGACTAAGATAATGCAAGTTATTCTACTTGATAAAATCGGTAACCTAGGCAACCTTGGCGACCAAGTAAACGTTAAATCTGGTTACGCTCGTAACTTCCTTATCCCACAGGGTAAAGTAGTTATGGCAACTAAAGCTAACGTTGAAATGTTTGAAACTCGCCGCGCTGAACTAGAAGCTAAAGTTGCTGAGCAACTAGCTGCTTGTCAAGCTCGTGCAGAAAGCGTTAACGCTCTAGAAGCAGTTGTTATTGAATCTAAAGCTGGTGACGAAGGTAAACTATTTGGCTCTATCGGTACTCGTGACATCGCAGACGCTGTAACAGCGGCTGGTGTTGCAATTGCTAAGAGCGAAGTACGTCTTCCTGAAGGCGCTCTACGTAACGTAGGTGAGTTCGAAGTAAGCATCCAACTTCATTCTGAAGTTTTTGCTACTGTGAAACTACAAGTAGTTGCTGCTGCTTAATTTCAGCATCAATCTATAATAAAAACACCAGCTTCGGCTGGTGTTTTTTTATGTCTAAAGAAAATAATTTGCTAGCGGTTGGGAGTGCTTAAAAGACAAATAGTAGGTTGACAGAAAAAATGCTGTCTGACTTATGCAATCCATTCGGCACCTTATCGTGGTATTGTCTAGAGTACGCCAGCTTTAACGCAATATCGTCAGTGATATTGTTAGTCGCACTGATCTCTGTATCCGTTCGAGTATTACTCCTCCCCGTAACCACGGTGATATCACCAGCAAGGTTGAGCGTTTTTAATGGCTGCCAAGCGGCATTGAGATTCCCACGAAAGATGCCTTCTTGGACGATGTCAGGAAATATAATGTCATCATCATCGATCTCATCTAAATTTGGCTCTTGGTAGCGGAAACCAGGACCAACTTCTAACTCTAATTTAAATAAATCGGTATTAGAAAACTGGAAACCAAATCCACTTGAGAGAGTGTAATCTTTAAAGTATGCCGTGTATTTTGAATCAACCCCTTTGAGGCTACCGTACAAGTATGTCTTTGGACTTAACTTATAGTCGCTTTGTAAGCTATAGGTGGATTGGCGCTTATCTTCCTCCCCATCTTTGTAGAGCATGTAATACTTCCATTCGCCATGGGTTCTATGCCTACCTTCGGTATATTCGCCACTTAATCGAGCATTAAGAGATTGTGAATCAGAATTACCTGTATGTGATTGATAGCCAAACTCGACTTCGCTACTAAGAGGGGATGGGATTTCAATGTCGGTAGTCGTGATCTCTTCAGCATGAACTACAGGGGATACGATTAGCCCTACACTGAGAAGGATAATTTTTGACACTGAATATCTCTATATTGATGGTCTGAATATGCGTATGGTAAAAGTATCCCATATGTACTAGGTCAGCAAAACGTAAATTTTCCATGAGATAAAAACAAAGTTAATCGAACTAGATTACAAATCATGGTTCTTCGCTATAATGGCGGTCATTATCAAGTTACTGAGCGTAGTCATGGTTGATACCAGAAATCGAAAACCCGTAGATACCCAAGTTGAGGCGATCAAAGTGCCTCCGCATTCATTGGAGGCTGAGCAATCTGTTATTGGTGGATTGTTACTGGACAATGAGCGTTGGGATACCGTGGCAGAAAAAGTCTTAAATAAAGATTTTTATAGTCGACCACACCGCCTGATTTTTGAAGCTGTAAAAGCCATTCTGGATGATAGTAAGCCACTCGATCTGATCACGCTTTCCGAATTCTTGGAGTTAAGAGAGCAACTCGATGATGTGGGTGGTTTTGCTTACCTTGCTGACTTGGTAAAAAACACCCCAAGTGCTGCCAATATCAATGCTTATGCCGATATAGTTGCAGAGCGGGCGTTAGTTCGTAACTTGATCGGTGTTGCGAATGAGATTGCGGATGCTGGTTATGATCCTCAAGGTCGCTCATCTGAAGATCTACTTGATTTGGCGGAGAGTAAAGTTTTTGCGATCGCTGAAGATCGAACCAGTGAAAATGAAGGCCCGCAGAATGTTGATAACATTCTAGAGAAAACGCTAGAAAGAATTGAGATTTTATACAAGACACCACAAGATGGTGTGACTGGTGTTAATACTGGTTTCAATGATTTGAATAAGAAAACCGCAGGCTTGCAAGGCTCTGATCTTATTATTGTCGCGGCTCGTCCATCGATGGGTAAAACGACTTTTGCGATGAATTTATGTGAAAATGCAGCGATGGACCAAGATAAACCTGTGCTCATTTTCTCTTTAGAGATGCCTGCTGAACAGCTAATGATGCGTATGCTTGCATCTCTTTCTCGTGTCGATCAAACCAAAATTCGTACCGGTCAACTTGATGATGAAGACTGGGCGAGGATCTCATCTACGATGGGTATTCTTATGCAGAAGAAGAATATGTACATCGATGATAGTTCAGGGTTAACACCTACGGAATTGCGTTCACGAGCACGTCGTATTGCGCGTGAATCTGGCGGTTTAAGCATGATCATGGTCGATTACTTGCAGTTGATGCGAGTCCCTGGCATGCAAGATAACCGTACATTAGAAATTTCAGAGATATCACGCTCTCTTAAAGCATTGGCAAAAGAGTTGAATGTGCCTGTTGTTGCGCTTTCTCAGCTTAACCGTTCCCTAGAGCAACGAGCGGATAAACGACCAATTAACTCCGATTTACGTGAATCTGGTGCCATCGAGCAAGATGCCGATTTGATTATGTTTATTTATCGTGATGAGGTTTACCATCCTGATAGTAATTATAAAGGCACTGCCGAGATTATATTAGGTAAACAGCGTAATGGCCCGATTGGTTCAGTGCGATTAACTTTCCAAGGACAATTCTCTCGCTTTGATAATTATGCGGGACCTGCCTTTGATTTCGATGACGAGTAAGAATACGTTATGAGCTATATGAAGGCCGCCACGGCCACCGTCGATTTAGGTGCACTGAAGCACAATTTAGAGTTAGTTAAGGCTCAAGCTCCTGATAGTAAGATCATGGCGGTGGTGAAAGCGAATGGATATGGGCATGGGTTACTGCGAGTGGCAAAACACGCTCAAGGGGCGGATGCTTTCGGTGTTGCTCGAATAGAAGAAGCCCTTCAATTAAGAGCGGGTGGCATTGTTAAGCCTATCTTATTGCTTGAAGGTTTTTACTCTTCTGGTGATCTTCCTATTTTAGTCACTAACAATATTCAGACGGTTGTGCATTGTGAAGAGCAGTTGGTGGCATTAGAAAATGCGGAGCTTGAAACACCAGTTGTCGTCTGGGTTAAAATTGATACTGGCATGCACCGATTAGGTGTTCGTCCTGAAGAGTATCAAGAGTTCATTGAACGTCTGCATGCGTGTAAAAATGTCGCTCAGCCTCTGCGTTATATGAGTCATTTTGGTTGTGCAGATGAATTGGATAAATCGGATACCGCAGAGCAAATTGAACTCTTTCTCTCGTTAACCAATGGCTGCGCTGGTGAGCGTTCCTTAGCGGCATCGGCAGGTTTGTTAGCGTGGGAGCAAAGCCAGTTAGAGTGGGTTCGTCCCGGCATTATTATGTATGGCGTTTCTCCTTTCTCTGATAAGACCGCTGAAGAGCTCAACTATCGACCTGTTATGACCTTGAAATCGCACCTTATTGCGGTTCGTGATGTTAAAGCGGGTGAAACCGTGGGTTATGGCGGGACTTGGCGTAGCAAACGCGATACCAAAGTTGGTGTAATTGCAATTGGCTACGGCGACGGTTATCCACGCACGGCACCAAACGGAACACCTGTAATGGTCAATGGAAGACGAGTCCCTATTGCTGGTCGAGTGTCTATGGATATGTTAACCGTTGATCTCGGGCCTGATGCAAAAGATCGCGTTGGTGATGAGGCTATTTTGTGGGGAAGCCAACTTCCTTCTGAAGAGGTCGCGAGCCACATAGGAACCATTGCCTATGAGTTAGTGACAAAACTCACCTCTCGGGTGGAGATGACTTACCTTAGCGATGATGCAGCCTGTAAATGGAAATCAAACAGTTAAGTTCGATTTTTTGATGATTAATGCGCCCTTTTAATTCATCTTATTCTCCTTGAATGGTGGCAATGATACGTCTCGTGCCACCATGATATCTATGCTCTCCTAATACAATCCCTTGCCATGTACCTAGAGCAAGTTTGCCATTACTTATTGGAATTGTAACACTACTACCAAGTAGTGAAGCTTTGATATGTGCTGGCATATCATCATCTCCCTCATAAGTATGCTGATAGTAAGCCGCTCGTTCAGGAACAAACTTGTTGAAGTGAGATTCCATATCTATTCTTACTGTCGGATCGGCATTTTCATTGAGTGTTAAGCTCGCAGAAGTATGTTGTATAAATAGGTGTAACAAACCAACGGAAAATTCGTTTATTTCTAGTAATTGTTGTTCAATTTCACCAGTGATCAGGTGGAAACCGCGTCTTTTAGGTGTGATTGAAATGTTTTTTTGTTGCCACATATTTCCCTCTTTAATCATTGGTTATGAATATCTACTTGGTAAATTTGTTCAATAACGCTAAGGTTAGCCTGCTTTGTCTGATTATAAACTTTCTATTCAACCTATAGAATCATACGGCATAATAGTTGTTAGGTTGGGTGAAAATAAAAACTAAGACGTTAACGTGACTTATCTCAAAGAGCGCGTAACGACACTAAGACATAATGCACTTTGAAAATAAATTACAAAATCTGACCGCGTTGCTCATTGTTTGTGAACGCGAGCAGGATTAATGCTTTGCTAAAATCGGGGATTCCAAAAGTGCGGTAATTGAACTTCAATTGCTGTGTTAGAGGAATAAAAAACCACTGTAACATCGGGATAGACACCATGTTGAAAAATATCAATCCAACGCAAACTCAAGCTTGGAAAGCTCTAACTGCGCACTTTGAATCAGCGCAAGATATGGACCTTAAGTCTTTATTTGCACAAGATAGCCAACGTTTCGAACAATTTTCTACAAACTTTGGTTCTGATATTCTAGTTGATTACTCGAAAAACTTAATTAACCAAGAAACTTTGAAGCACCTATTTGCCTTGGCAAATGAAACTGAACTTAAAGCGGCAATTGACGCGATGTTCAGTGGTGAAGCGATCAATAAAACTGAAGGTCGTTCAGTTCTGCACACCGCATTACGTAACCGCAGCGATAAGCCAGTAATGGTTAATGGCGAAGATGTTATGCCTGCTATTCATGCAGTGCTAGCTAAGATGGAGCTATTTACGCACCGTATCGTTTCGGGTGAATGGAAAGGTTATACGGGTAAAGCAATTACAGATGTTGTGAACATCGGTATTGGCGGTTCAGATCTTGGCCCTTACATGGTTTCTGAGGCTCTAGCGCCTTATAAAACACACTTGAACATGCACTTTGTTTCTAACGTTGACGGTACTCATATTGTTGAAACGTTGAAGAAAGTCGATCCAGAAACAACGTTATTCCTGATTGCATCAAAAACCTTTACCACTCAAGAAACAATGACGAATGCACACAGTGCTCGTGATTGGTTCTTGGCATCTGCGGGTGATCAAGCGCATGTAGCAAAACACTTTGCAGCCTTATCAACGAATGCAACATCAGTCGCTGAGTTTGGTATTGATACAGATAACATGTTTGAATTCTGGGATTGGGTAGGTGGCCGTTACTCTTTATGGTCAGCTATCGGATTGTCAATTTCACTGTCTGTTGGTTTCGATAACTTCATTGAGCTATTAGAAGGTGCTCATGAAATGGATAATCACTTTGTTGAAACCCCATTCGAAGATAACGTCCCTGTGCTACTGGCATTGATTGGTTTATGGTACAACAACTTCCATGGCGCTGAATCTGAATCAATTCTTCCATACGATCAATACTTACATCGTTTTGCTGCATATTTCCAACAAGGTAATATGGAATCTAATGGTAAGTCGGTTGATCGTAACGGTGATGTTGTTGAATACCAAACAGGTCCAATTATTTGGGGCGAACCTGGAACAAATGGTCAACATGCTTTCTACCAATTGATCCACCAAGGGACTAAATTGATCCCTTGTGACTTCATTGCTCCTGCATTAAGCCACAATCCTGCTGGTGATCATCATCAAAAACTGATGTCGAACTTCTTTGCTCAAACTGAAGCGCTTGCATTCGGTAAGACAAAAGAGACGGTTGAAGCTGAGTTTGCCGCTGCAGGTAAAACAGCAGAAGAGATGAAAGACTTAGTACCATTTAAAGTTTTTGAAGGTAACCGCCCAACTAACTCTATCTTGGTTAAGCAAATCACACCAAAAACACTAGGCAATCTAATTGCGATGTACGAACATAAAATCTTCGTACAAGGTGTTATTTGGAACATCTTTAGCTTCGACCAATGGGGTGTTGAACTTGGTAAGCAGCTAGCAAACCAAATTCTGCCTGAGCTAGAAAGTGAAGCTGCCGTAGATTCTCATGACAGTTCAACTAATGGTTTGATTAATGCGTTTAAAGCATTTAAAGCATAAGTAGATTGTTACTAAAAGGAGGTCAGTAGAGATACTGGCCTTTTTTATTGACTGTTGTTTGTTTATAACAGCCAACAAAAAAGGTTGATACAAAAGCATCAACCTTTTCTACACTTATCATTGGTTTCCGCTATTCGAAGCAGATTTCAATGAAAGCATTTCCCCATTGTGAGGTAAATGGCATGATGATGATTGCGCCTTCGCACTTATGACGAATAGTGTGGCCTTTTCCTGATACAACAACAGGTGTTGCCATATCAAAATCAAATCCACTTTCAGCAAGAATACGTTTTGCACCACCAGTAACCATATTGGTGATCTCACCAACCATATCAGTCACTTCTTCATTTAGGCCGTTGGGTCTTTCACCAAGCATATTCTGCATTATTTCTAATGCTAAACCTTCATCAAAAGTAATCGACATAGAACCGCGAGTTGTCGTACCGATCATACCAATAAGACCAGAAACATCACCTCTGGCTATTTCGTCCTTTTTTACTCTTGGTTTTTGCGGCTTCAATTCTAATGAAGCCATAGTTTTTAGGACATTCATCAATGAAGCTAAAAACGGATTTACAAATTCAGCGCGCATAACGTTCTTCTATTATCTTATTCTGTCATTCTGGAGGAACAAGGTTGGCAAACACCATGAGATTCAATGACATGATTAGTGAGTTGGAAACCGTGTTTCTCTGCATTTTTTGCCAATAAGGCGGTCATAGTATCATCTTGTAGTTCTTTTACCGTGCCACATTTATCACAAATTAATAATTGGGAGAAATGTTTGTGTGCATTGCATGAACAGCAAGAAATAAAACTATTGGTTGATTCAACTCTATGAATGAATCCTTGTTCCAATAAAAAATCTAAAGCTCGATAAACAGTTGGAGGTTTTGCTTGAGGTTCGCTTTGTTTTAGCTGTTCTAATAAATCATAAGCACTTGATGCTTTTTTATTAGAACAGATAAGTTCAAACACTCTTTTCCTCTGCGGAGTCAGTCGTACACCCCTAACTGTGCATATATCTTGTATTTGTTCTATTAATGTCAGGTCCAAAATTTTCACCATAACAATTGGACTTGCTTAATAATAAACTATTTTTCAACGAATATCGTTGAGAAACCAATAATTTTATTACCAGAGCCCGCAGTTTGTCTAATAAATAGCATGAAGATAATGCTATACACGGTATCTTATCTACGAGGAAAGCGATAGTGAAGAAGATATTCTAGAACTAGAAAGGCGTAACGATTACAATAGCCGACTTTGCTTTTTGCCGTGCTTAGCGACAAAGAATACTTCACTGTAAATTAGGATGTTTGACTCATGACTCATGCATGTAGGCTATCTGTCGCACCGATGCTCGATTGGATTGATTAAGCAGCCTTAGCAAGGGCTGAGCGAGTTTGAGGGGTACTATAGGAGTACCGCACTCCATAAATACTTCTACGCGTTACATTCTCTGTCCTGACCAAACCACTTCGCCAATAATCTGAAAATCTTCATTTTTAAGATCATCTTTGAGTAATTCCCAGTTTTCGTATGTAGGGTTATCGCTAACCACTTTGATTATTTTTGGCATGAACTGGAGTCTCTTAACCATCAACTGGCCATCGAAACGAAAAACGTAAACTCCATCTCCAGAAAACTCGTCAACTTTATGAACCATAACTAGTGCTTGGTTCTTTAACGTTGGAGCCATGCTGTCGCCTCTAACAGGCATTAAGAAAACTTCATTAGGGTTTACACCAATACTTTTGCTAATGAATTTCTCACTAAAGACAATTTCCGTCGATTCCTCATCCCTTTCTACAAGTGCGCCATGTCCTGCACTAACTTCCACATCGTAAAAATTTAGAGTCACATATCCTTTTGGTGTCCCAAAACCGTCTCGATCTTGTGCTATTTCTTCAGCTTTTAGAAAAATATTTTCAGGTATTTTTTCGCGTGATCGCCATGTCCGAACTGTCGATGGTGATACACCTAAAGCCTTTGATAAATCAGTGATTTTTGCTGTTTTTGTTAGCTGCTTAAGTTCTGTGATTTGTTCATCAATAGTTTTCAAAGGGCACCTCTATTAAAATAAAAGCGTTGCAATATCGTCTCATCGTTAATATTATTCAATCGCTTTAGGGACGATTAGGACGGTTTTGAATCGCTTAGAGTCTCATTTTGTTGCTTAGATAATAGATTAATAGGTGAGCTATGAATACAAACTTTGCGTTATTAGCCCGTTTCGGAAACCCTACGGTCGAGTTGAAACAAGTCAGCCAAGAGTTTTTTGGAATCACTTCACGAACAGCTGAGCAAAGAGCGAAAGCTTGTGATTTTCCTGTTCCTACTTTCAAGTTGCGCGATTCAGAACGCAGCCCATCGTTAATCAAGATAGAAGACCTAGCAGCCTACATCGATAAACGTCACTCGGAAGCCAAGCAAGATTGGCTTTCGGTCAACGGGTAGGTGATTGCTATGAAAGTATCTGATCCTATCCACTTACCTTGTCCAGATATGGCAGGCATGGAAAACCCAGACCCTAAAAAATTGCAGCGCTCTCAGTTGTTTCTTCAAAAGCTGCGCGAGAAACATGGAATCAAGAAGCCCGTCAAAAGAAAACCAAGACCGATGAATTACCAGTGCACTGAAAGTGCATGTGCAGGGTGGTGATATGAGTCGTAACGCGAAGTATGAAGCAGCTAAGAAAGAACAAGGGCTTAAAAAGATCACGTTATGGGTTCCAGAAGAGAGAGAAAGCGAGTTTCACATGTTGGCAAAAGCATGTTGTGAGTTTCGACATTTAACCTTTAACACACTGCGCGATACCAAGTCAGGCAAGTACGTTTCTTTAGAGCATTTATAACCCGTCACTGGTGACTGAATGAATCACTTATATGAGCCGCAAGGCGATCGTGAAATAACGAATATCTTGAGCCCACACGATGTGGGCTATGTAACTGCCTTGGCGCAAGATGTTGCGACAACTGAAAAAAATATAGCCGCTATCGAGAGCGGTTTTTTTAGTGCTCCAAATTCTGGTTGGATGGAAAGTGAGCAAAACAAGCTGCATGCAATGGAGCAAGTTCACTTTCATAGAACGAAAGAATCAGCGGAAACTTGGCAGTTAGTTCAAGACGGGAAACTAACGTTAATCACCCCTGAGTATTTCAAAAAAACTAAGCGCGGAGCGCACGCCGTAGGCGTGGAAACACTAGGCTTGTCAAAGGGCGGCAAAGTCCGACACGGCAAAAAACGTCACTTGGATCGCTTTACTACCCGCTCACGCCGCCTAAAACCGCGCTCAAAAAGCCAAAGTGTTCATGTTGAGTCGCAGCACTATGGAATTGAACAAAACGTGCCACAAGTCGGATGGGTGCGAGATAAAGACCGAAATCGTCTTGATTACATCCCCAAAGGGCAAAGTCGAGCTTACTTGCTTAAGCGAGAGTGGGCTCAACAGGTGAAATTGCAAGTCACTTACCACCCAAGCCCAAGCGATGCGCCGCAATCACCAACGGGTGAGCGTTTCACTGAAAAGTTGAGTTCAAACGCAGTTAAGAAAATCTTTGAGGCGGGGGCGTATGTCGCTACTTGTCATGGCGGTTTTACTACGTTTCTGACCTTAACTTTTACCGAAGAACAGCGAAAGCATTTGTTCGGCGGTGAAGCGCTGACCGATGAGGGTTTAGCGTATTGCCCCATTCAAACCACCATAGGCAAAGAAGTATCTCGTTTTCTAGATGGCCTTAAAAAAATGTATCAGCGCGGCTTTGAATATCAATCATCAGAGGTGGGTGAGCTTTCACTCACAGACAAAGTGGTTGTACAGGGTAATCAAGGGCGACCATTGAAAGCTATCTGGAGAACGAAAGACGAAAACAAGCAGATTCGAACGCATACCCAAGAGCTACACGGAGCAACGAAAAAGCCTTTCGACTTTCATTATGTTTGGGTTGCTGAATGCCCAGCGAATGAAAACGGTGAGCCGAATCCACACGTTCATATTCTATTGAATTACCACGTACCAAAAGAACACTTTCAAGGGTGGGCAAAACGTGTTGAACGACTTTGGGGTCATGGCATGGCAAATCTTCAACGCATTCAGCACAAAGACGCGGCGGCGGGTTACCTGATCAAGGCGATCGGTTATGCCGCGAAAGGTAGCAACGCTGACCAAGGTTTAATTAAAGGTAATCGCTATAACATCGCCCGTTGTAGTCGCGCCCCTGAGTGGGAGGCTCTAGCGAGTTTCGATGTTTCTAACATGACGGGAATTATCAAAGAGTGCGGGTATCGATTAGAGCAATGGAAAGCACCGATCAAGCGGGATATTGCTCGAAAGCAACTCAAATTAAATGAGGCTAAAAAGGCCGCAGATATAAATAAGAAGCAACGCAAGTTTGATGCAGTTGGCAAGCTCAATAGGTTAATGAAAAAACTCGGTAGCGAAGTTAGAGAAGAGAAAGAACGCTTGAGCAGTCGCGGCGTATTTGCCAGTTCGGACAATCAATTTTCTATCAGTTTTGAGGGGGAGACTTGCGAGGAAAAGGCCAATCAATTTTTAGAGTGGGCGGCAGGTGCTCGCGGTTGGAGTATGACGACAGAGGATGCGTACCTAGACGATATACGCCTTGAAGCAAAAGACCGCTACCGCCAAGCCTTTCAACGTTGGCAAGTCAATCAGGCCAATTGGTTAAGCCTACTAAATCAGGATTTGCCACCAATACCACCTTACGAAATTCAACAAGAGCTACTCGGTCAGGCCATGAACGAAGTAGAGCAATATTATCAACAACAGGTAATCCAATGACGGAAAAAACACTGCAAAGCGAAACAACCCGTTTGCTTAATGAAATGGATTCGGAATCGCAAGCATATAAGCCCCCAATGGGATTTGGTTTTATCAAACCTTGGTTAGTGAAAACTATCTGGCTTTTTAAAGCCTTTAATCAACGTCTAGACGCATTAGAAAAGGAAAACGGCTAATGGAAAATGAAACCCAAATATTAGGTTATGTGCAATGCCGAACTTGCTCACAACCGAAAGCGATTAAGCAAGGCAAAGGAAAACGAGCGGCGTTTGTTCATGGCCGTTGTGAGTGTGGGCCTGATACGCGAACGGGCAAAGCGGCTCAAGCCGAAATGAAAGCGTTTAAATCCTTGGAAGAAGTTCAGGCAGATATTGAAGCAATCAATAACCCTGTTGTGGAAGCACAACCAGTGGCAATTGAACCGGAAAAAGAAACGGAATCTAAACCAAAAAATGAGACTGAGCCAAAGCCAATAACAACCGTTAAATGCGTTGGTATTGGTGCGGTACTTGGCTTGTTCTTCGGTGGTGTAATCAAAACAATCAAAGTGGTGGCGTAAATGGAACAAACAGAACAACTAGACCAAATCGAAATTGAAGAACTAGAGCAGCATGACGAAAGTGAAGAGCTTGCTTTGTTAGCTGAACTTGGCGAAGAAGATTTCGACCCTTCCCAATCCGAACAAAAAACCGATGCTAAACAAGCCGCACTATTGGCAGGCGAAGCAACGGCAAGTGCGGTTCTTGGCGTGACAGAGCAAATGCTAAAACAATTCGGTCACCAAGAATTTGCTTTTGATGCTGAACAAGCTCAAAGCGTTGCAAGTGCAGCCGCGCCGTTGTTCGTTAAATATGGTGGTGAACTTCCACCGTGGTTGGCTCATTACAAAGAAGAACTGTCATTTGTGATCGCAGCTGGTGCACTCGGTTTTACTTCGTTTAACCAAATCCGAACCCTTAAAGCGATTGATGAAGCGAAAGAGGTAAACCCTCAAGAGACTGAATCAGAGGGAAAAGAGGAAGTGCAATAAATGCAACCAATTAACCCAAATAATGCCCTTAAGAATGGTCACGTGTTTGCGGTTGGTATGAGCGGCAGCGGTAAAACCTCTGCCGCTAAAAAGCTGTTTATCAAATCTACCGACCAAGTAGCCATGTTTGATCCAATGGGCGACTACAGCGGAAAACTAGCAGGGCGAGTGGTGCGCGGTTACTCCAGTATTAAGGAGTTTGCCGCCGCACTGATTGCAGGGCGTAAAACAAAGCAGGGCTTTAAGATTGCGTATCAACCGACTCATGAAACCACATCAAAGGACTTCGATAGGTTTTGTCAGGTCGTTTGGGCTATGGGGAACGGAAAGCATACCAAACCATTAAAAATTATTTGTGAAGAGGTAGCCGAGCACAGTGAAAATGCGGGTAAAGCGGTTGGCTACCATGGGAAAATATTGCGCTTAGGCAGGAAATTTAATCTACACACTATCAACCTGTTTCAACGTGGTCAGGAAGTATCGAAGACCATTATTGATAACTGTCAGCATGCTTGTGTGATGATGCAAAAGACCAAAGCCAGTGCGACCTATTTGGAAAAAATGACCGGAATCTCTGCTGATGCGATCGAGCAACTCGACCCGCTTGAGTATCTACTTCAAGACGGGAAAGCATTCAAAAAGGGCGTTATCCGGTGGTAGTTTGTGATTCAAGTCTCATTTAAACCAAACCTAAACCAAATAAGTATTAGGAATCCAAACCAAATCATTTGTTTAAGTAAAGGCCGTCCAATGTTGGGCGGTCTTTTTTATAGGAAAACAAATGGCAGGTTTTACACCAAAAAAATTAGCAGTCATTGCTGTGCTAGCAGGCATTGTGGCAGCGGGTGTTGTTTGGGCTTCAAACAACGTTGATGCTGTTGAAGACCAAATCGGTTAAGGGAGTTAGTTATTATGTCTACTCCAACCAAACTGAACTCTTTTACGGGTACGGGCTACGGTGAGAAAGCTACGTTAACCATTCCGATTGGTCCTACGTACGATGAGATTTTTCTCGAAACCAATCTAAGTGCGGCTCAACTTCGACGCGTAACCATCAGCTTGAATGCGGATGAAATTATCGTTCTTGATGGTGAGCTGATTAAAAAGATTGAAGCGTACAAAGGTCTTGCTCAAACGGATGGTTTTTTCACTATTCCATTAGCTGATATTTCTGCAAAAACTAAGAACGGGGTTCGTTACACGGGTCTTGTGACTGAAGCAGGTGACAATATCACTCTGGAAGTTGAGATTGCAGATTCTGCTCAAGACAACGCGCCTGCTATCAAGCTTCAAGCGTGGGCAACAGTGTCAGCGCGTCAGCCTGCTCGTGTTGTTATCCCACAAATCAAAAAGCAGACGATGCAAGCAAGCTCAACAGAAAATGAGTTTCTTGATCTCGTTTCTGGCCCTCTTCATTTAGTGCGCCGCATGCACTTCATGAGTGATCAAATCCACTCTCTACAAATCTATCGTGATTTCGTGAAAGTGCATGATTCAAGCCGTGCGCTTGAAGATATGCGCGCCAAACGAAACCGCCGTTTTTGGCAGTCGGGTTGTTACCACTTTGACCCAATCATGCGCGGCTTTTATATCGATGAGCTGTTTCCTACGGCGCACGGTTCAGAGCTGAAATTCACCGTGAAAACTCATAAGCCTGTTGGCTCAATTCCAATCATTGTTGAGTCGGTGCTCGTTGTTCGCCCTGACTTAGTGTAGGGGGTGACTATTGGCTTTTTGGGATGACTTAACGGACTTCGGTTCTGATCTGCTTGATGACGTTGGCGAGGGGATGGGCAACTTGATTGATGTCGCGACCAAAGACGATTCATCGAAAAATGCAGGCACAACGCAACAGCCACAACAAACAGTGAAAGATAACCACGGCAACGCGGTTACGGGTTCCTCTCAGCAGAGTAACGACAAAACCCTTTTGTATGTGGGCGGTGGTATTGGTGCTGCGGTGCTTTTACTTGGTCTTATCGTGGTTTTGAAAAACTAACAGGGGGAGAGTTATGCCATTAATTGTGGTTCTTCCTCTGTTAGCGGGTGGTCTTGGTTTTGGTGCGGGTTTCTGGTCTGGAAGTGGCGTAACCAAGCTATTAAAAATCAGTGCCATTGGTGGCGGTTGCTATGTGACTTATCGAGTCATTAAGGGGAACAAATGATACCAGGTATCGGTGGTGGCTTGAGTGCAGGCGGTTCTATGCCAATTAGTGCCGGAGGCGGCGCAGCTGGACCAAGTGAAGCAACGGGCACCAATTCAATTGGCGGGATTCGAAATGGAGCGATCAACTTTGGTGGTAGTGCGGGGCAAAAGCTTGCGCAAAACATACCGTTTGTGTTGTTAGCTGTTGGCATTGCGTGGGTGGCGTTTAAGAAATGAATTTTATGTTGATTAGACCCACTCGCGCAGATATTGCCGCTCAATTTTCGCTAATTAAATCCGCGTTCAATGGGGTGTTACAAGCTAAGGCTGAATTTGATTTTTGCTGTGATGCGGTGAAAACAAAACGAGCCAGTTTTTATCACTTGAAAGGGGTAGGCGTTTCGGTTCGCTTTGTGGGCTTCGTCACCAGTGACAATGATTATTTGATTCTAGCAATGACAGGTAAGGGGTTAGTGAAAGCTGCGCCTTGCATCATTGAAGCAGTGGAATCTCAAGGGTATCGCTCAATCAAATATCACACGGTTCGCCGTGGCATGGTGCGAATACTTGAGCGTTTCGGTTTTTCGGTTTCGGGTAAGTCAGGCCGTGAGTCTGTTTTATCCCTTGTTTTGGAGAATGACTAATGGGCGGAGGTGGTAGCAGTTCCAGTAAGAACGTAACCAACACCACGAACACGAGCGGCACCAGTGCCATTAGTGGGGATAACCTTGGTGTCGTTCTCTCTGGCATAAATGGCAACATTGGCAATATCTCTATGACTGATCATGGCTCAGTAAAAGCCGCGTCAGAAATAGCGAAACGGGCAATGGATAGCAATAGTGCCGCAATGGATAAAGCAGCGCGTTTAGGTTCGGATGCACTCCGAGCTAATGAACATGCGGTCGATGAGTCGTTTGATTTTGGTCGTGATGCGATCAAGTCAAATGAGAACGTCAGTAAAGAGGCGCTCAAGTTAAACGGCCAAATTGCTTCTGATTCGATTAAGGCAAATAAAGATTCATTAAGAGCGGCATTAGATAACGGTCAGGAATCAATATCTAAGGCATTCGTATTTGGTGAGAAAGCGTTAGAAAACAGCCGCCGAACTAGTGAAAAGGCGTTAGACAATATGCGCTCGAACAGCGCGGATACAACGTCAGCCATTAAGTCTATGGCAGCACAATCGGGAGAAAACGCCCGAGCTGCTTTGGTCATGGCAGAAAACACCGCATCACGCAGTCAAACGGGTAGCTCTGGTGATATCAGTAAGGTGGCAATTGCTGTTGCCATTTCTTTTGCTATCGCAGGCGTTGCTCTTGCGTTCAAGGGGGACTAGATGAAAGCGATAACTTTAGAACCTAGTGTAGTAAAGCGTTTTGGTGTCGGTTCAGCTCGTTTACTGATCGTCCGTGAAGCTCAGGAATATTTGTATGTCCGAAGCGATAACGGAGAAAAAATCCGTGTAGATGCAGGCGATACGTTAGACGTTTCAAGCTTTAAAGAGCTTGAGATATCTAACCCACACGCCGCACCTATTCGTGTTGTGTATCAGCTTACTAAGCAGAACCTGAAAACAACGCCGCCTGCTAACGTGAAATTTGCTGAATCTATGGCTATCAGTGAAGTGCGCTCGGTTGTCACGACCCGACAAGAGATTGCACAACGCTTTATTAGTCGCGACCACATTCTCATTCAGCCAAACAACAAGGTTCGTTTAGTTAATGCTTCGGTTACACGACTAGAAGCGATTATTCAGAACATCAGTGATGCAGAAGTCGAGGCTATGCTCGGTGACTCGCATGTTTCTGCTGTAGTGGGTTTACCCGTTTTAGGTGATCGCACAGCACCTGCAGGAATCACACTGACGGGAGGCGGTGAACTGTGGGCGTATAACAACAGCAATACACCTTTAAAACTGGCAATGATGGAGGTTCACCGATGAGCCACTTCATGCCGCGCCGAGCGGTCGTGAAATACGACCCGCTCACCGAACACTTAAAGAACCTAGAACCTGATCAGGTAGACGCGTTAGAAATGATGCGCGGCGTATACAGCAATCAGGTATCACTAAGCTCGGCGGTAGTCTCATTACAACGCCACGCTTTCAATTCAGATAATGACGTTCACGAACTGGCCGACAGTGTTGCAGCGAATACGTTGCCACGCCTGCAGAACGTAGCAGAAGAAATGGAGAAAGAACTCAATGAGTGATTTTACGGCAATCGGGCAACTGGTGACCGAAGCCCGAAACCTACTAGATAGCATCAAGGGTGGTGCTATTCGAACCATGCAAACGCAGTTTGATGCACTTAAAGCTAGCATCCAACAAACATTTGATTCGAAGCTAGCGGGTTTTGATGCACAGGTAGCTACAGCAACAAAACCTACTGCTGATTTAACGGCGAAATTCATGCTTTCTAAGAACGTTAGAGCATTGGATTTGATTACCAATTCAGACGTTCCTAGTGGGTGGGCTTTTCGTAGTCAGGCGAATGTTGAAGAGCAACTTTTGATTAAGGGGACTAAAAACAGACCTGCTCTTCAAAACTCGATGCTTGCAGAGTTACAAAGTGGTGTTAGAGAAGCGTATCCCGCTTTTAATGCCTCAGTGAGTAACTATATTGCAGCCCCTATTCGTGCGATACGAGTGACTTGGGATTTTTCAGAACAGGCTGAATTTACTCGTGAACACATCATCATTCCACTTGATAAAACATCAGGTTCACCTCTGTATCGTAATCAGACGGTGACTCACGCTGCTTTTGTGAAATGCATTAGTGGGCAGGTATCACTTCAAAACAACGCAATTAAAACCGTTGGTACTAAATGGACATGGTTACGCCAAATCCATAGCAAGTCAGCTCGTTTTGGCGATTACATTCATCCTTGTCTTATCGCACAAACGCCAGTAGGTGAAGCGTGGGTTTTATTAGCGGGTCATGCGGCTGGAAACATCACAGACCCTAACGATTGGATGGGATTACCGGAGCTTTAATCATGGAAAAATTAATTACATTTGAAGAGTTGCATCCTATTTGCCAATGGCAAGTAATTCGAGAGCAGCGTCAACCGCTACTTGTAGAAGCGGATCACCTTGTAGAAACAGCATTAGATCAAGGCGTCAGTGATGCACCGTTTCGCCAGTACCGTCAAGAGCTTCGCGATATTTCTAAAACGTACAGCAACGCAAAGGATGTGGTATGGCCTCAAAAACCATCATTGCCGCAAGCGTCTGCATAATTGGGGGGCTAGCCTACATGACATATAGAAAAACTCTGCCGCGTGGTGTGCGTAACAACAACCCGCTAAATATTCGTGAGTCCAAAGGTGATCGCACTCAATGGAATGGTGAGCATCTACTCGACCTTGATAAAAGCTTCGAAGAGTTCAAGCATCCGGTTTATGGCTTTCGAGCGGGGGCGCGTGTTCTTCGTAGCTACTCACGACAAGGCTTTCAAACCTTGAGCGAAATAATCAACCGTTTTGCTCCGTCAGTGGAGAACGACACCGAGCTATACATCAAACACGTTAGCGAGTGGACGGGCATCGGTCGTAATCAGGTTGTCGATGTGAACAACAACGAACAACTAGCAAAGCTATTACATGCAATGAGTCGTAAAGAGGTCGGGAGCTATTACGGTTTAAGCATGGCGCGTGAAGGAGTTGCTATGGCATGACCAAAGAAGACTACAAGAAAATAGCTATTACCGTAGTAGGTGGCGTTCTCGCCGCCTACACCATCAAGTATTTACGACAGAGCAAACTATTATGAAAAGCTTACTAGAAAAAATCGGTATTGACCTTGACCAACCATCTACTAAAAAGGGTTTAGCGTTACTTGGCGCGGGAGCTGCTTTGGTATCTGGTCACCCTGAACTTATCACCGCTAGCGTATCGGCAGACGGTGTTCAATTCGGTGGCATTATTGGCGCAAGTGCTCCAATAGTATTTGGCCTATGGGAAACCTTACGCAATGAGTTTAAGTAATTATGGTTGAAATATTACAGTACCTAACATCTATGGGATTACCCCCATCAATGCTTGTTATCATTACGATCTTCTGGAGGCACAATAATCGCCTCATTCGACTGGAGACTAAGATTTTTTAATGGAAAGCTCACATATGTAGTTGAAATGATTGAAATGAAACTTATTTAATTAGACTATGTGCATATACATGTAATGAGTGATTTTATAAGAGGCTTTTTGATGGATGTCACTAAACTAGAAGTGGAAAAGCTAAATGGTATATTTAACTATGATATATCATTTAGTGATAATAAGTTAATTCTTGTGGGTGAAAATGGTACAGGAAAGAGTA
Organism: Vibrio genomosp. F6; assembly: GCF_005146325.1. Taxonomy (NCBI): domain Bacteria; kingdom Pseudomonadati; phylum Pseudomonadota; class Gammaproteobacteria; order Vibrionales; family Vibrionaceae; genus Vibrio; species Vibrio genomosp. F6. The sequence continues at coordinate 39,067 of NZ_SYUT01000018.1, forward strand.
CCATTTTATCTATTCTTAACTTTATATTAACGTGTCAATGGCATAAATTAGAAGAAATTAAATTCAAGTCAATAAAGATATCATTTACAGATCATTATTTTGAGTTCACATCTAGACAAGTTAAAGAGTTTTGTTTATTTGAAAGTAATCCTAAATCTCGAACAGAGCACTTTGTTCAACGAGCTCTGCGCCAGTTAGATATTAATCTTGAAGACGCATATTCAGAAAAAATGAGTGTCGGAGAGTTAGCTGATTACATTTCTGATAATACACCAATTAAAATAAGCCCTTTAGGTGTAAAAAAAGCACTTAGTAATATGTTTGATAATTACAGTGTTAGTTCTAATAATGTAATAACAGATCTAAATAAATTTATAAGAAAAAACTTTGGATTTCCTATAATATATCTTCCAACCTATAGGAGAATTGAGAGAGAACTCAACTCGATACTTCCTAATTTAGATGAGTATGGTAATAAAGAGAAGGTATATCATAGATATTATAATAAAAGTCCTAAACAAAGCGGTCAGATTGAGCTTGCTGAGTTTGGGATGTCAGATGTTAAAAAAATAATTGGTAACGAATTAGAAAGGTTAGAGCAGTCTTTCCGTAATGGTATGAAGCAGTTGATGGCTGATTATCTACAAGATATATTGCTGCACAACCATGCTGATGTTAGTTCTGATGTCTTAGATGATATCGATACTGAGTTGTTAGAGAAATTATTATTGAGAATTGATTCCGACACTCTATCTGAAGAAATTAAGTTTTCGATAAAAAATAATATATTAGATATAGGTAAGGATGAACGACAACAGTTAACTGATTCTGAAAAAGTAATCCTTTATTTTATTACTAAGCTAATGTGGTTCCATGATGAGCAAACTAGAGCTGAGAAAAAGATTGAATCATTTATTGGGATATGTAATAAATATTTAGTTAGAAAGAAAATAACATTCAATAGTTTTGATTTTGAAGTTAAAATTAATCATGTTGATAACGATAATATTATTATATCTAAGAATGAAATACCATTTGATAGTCTTTCTTCTGGAGAGAAACAGATAGTATCGCTATTTGCTCATTTGATTTTATCTAATCAGAAGGAGTTTATAATAATAATAGATGAGCCAGAGTTATCTTTATCAGTAGATTGGCAAAGAACATTCTTAGAAGATATCAACTACTCTGGAAATTGCTTAGGTATGTTTGCGGTAACTCACTCCCCGTTTGTTTTTGATAACTCACTAGATCTTTACGCTCGTTCTGTTAATGAATTTATGGAGATTGCGTAACAGTGGATTTATTAGAAAAGCTCCGTGGATTGAAGCGTGGAAATGAGATAACACTATTTGAATTTATTAATAGTCTTAATAAAAATGATAAATGTTTGCATGTGTTTTATGAAGGTAAGACTGATAATGGTTTTTATGGGAGTTTAGTTCGTCGATACTTGCCAGAAAATGCAAATTTAAAAACATATGTGTGTGGCAATAAAGAACAAGTGTATAAAGTTAGAGGCAGGCTAAAAGCTCGAGATTATATATCAGATGCGTTGGTTTTCTTGGTTGATAAAGATCTTGATGACTTAATTCCTAAGGATTACCCTGATTATGACGATGTGCATACAACAGAGTTTTACTCGATAGAAAATTATATTGTATGTGATAAGCTTTTTAACCAGTCTTGTTCTGAATCGTGGAAAATTGACTGTGGAGATAAGCAGTTAGAGCTTATTACAGAACGTTTTATCTCACAAAGTCATATTTTTGTTGAGCGACTAAAATCAATAATGGCTTGGGCAATCTGTTGTAGAAGGCTATCAGTTCGACCTGTTTTGGCTAATATAAAAATGAAAGATATTTTTGAACTTGATGAAAACCTAAAGTTAGTGTCATTATTTGCTAATAATGAAGAGCTATTTGAATATCTAAGTTCTAAAAGTAAATCTGAAGTTTATATATTTCCTGACTATATTCAGGAAGTTGTAAGTGAGATCTCGAGTTTGGATGCTAGGTGCTATATTCGAGGGAAATATCATCTATGGTTTTTTGTTGAATTTATGAGTCAATCTAAGAAAGTTTTAGAGAAGGCTAATGGTGGTAAAATTAAAGTGCATATTGATATTAATAGTGCATCGGCCTTGGATTATGTAGGACCAAGAATGAAAACGCCACCATCTTTAGAGGCATTCTTCTTGAATCATATAGAACAATTGAGTCCTGCTGCTTAGCATAATAAGTTGTGATAAAGGGCTTTGTTTATAAAGCCCTTTATATTTATTTATCTTTTAGATGCAAGTTTCTCGGATAAAGTTGTGTATAAACCTGCCACAAAATGTTCAGGTTCCTATGCCCAGTAACTTGAGCGACCTCTTCAATTGAGTACCCTTTTTCAAACAAGCGGCTTGCTCCCTCTCTTCGCAAATCGTGATACCTTAAATCCTCAATGCCTAACTCGTTTCTCACTCTTTGAAAGCCTGCGCTCACACTTCGTGAGTTGTACGGGAAAATAAACTCGCCTTTGTTTGGTTGTTTGAGTGCAATCTCAAATGACTCACCAAGCAACGGAACAATCATGTGATTCCCTTCTTTCTTCCTTGGGTCTTTTCTGTCTCTGACGAGTATCGTCTTATGCTCTTGGTTGAGATCTTCCCAACGCAGTTTGCAGACTTCACCAATTCGCATACAAGTGAGAATGCTGAACTCTAGAATATCTGTGAATGGGATTCGAGTTGTGCCGTTTGGCCGGAAAGATTCACGCTGTTCTAATCCAAGCTTTAAGAGTTTAAGTTCTTCAGAAGTTGGGCGGCGCGTTCGCTTCTGGCTTTTACCGACTAATCCCATATCAATAAGAACAGGTACAGCTTCATCAAATATCTGGTGGTTAGAATCTACGTTGAATACAGGTTTCGATTTCTTCATAACAGAACGTAGGTAAGCGATATCATGATAAATCGTTGCGGGTTTGGCTCCTGCGCCTCTTCTATTTTTACAGTGCTCGATTAAGTCGCTAGTTCGTAGCTGATTACTCTCAACTTGGGCGATGTCGCAATCCCTAATCATTTTGATAACGTAGCGTTTTGTTCGGCCTGTATTGTCCCAGAGATCTCTTTCTGTCATGAACAAATCGAGGAGTACCGAAAGGGGGACTGTTTTTGGCTGATTGAGTACCCCTTGAGCTTCTAGTTCAGCTACCCTCTTTTTACCAAAAGCTTTAGCGAGTGCTTTCTTTTTTAGAGTTTTGCTTTCCCTGTGTATAATGCGCGAATTCTTTTTAACGATGATTGTTACCTTGAACCTTGGTTCACCGCTTTTTAGCTTTCTGGTCTCGATGGTATAACTTGCCATTGTCCAACTCCTAAAGGGGTACTTGAGGGGTACTACAGGAAGTAATTCCGTTTAATTCTAGGTAATTAACTGTATGTTTGTACAGTATTAATTGAGACTGAATCATGACAAACACTAATAAAACCAGTAAATACGCTAGTAACCGACTTTCTGTTGCACCCATGCTCGATTGGACTGACCGCCATTGCCGTTACTTTCACCGCTTATTATCACAACAAACATTACTCTACACAGAAATGGTAACGACTGGCGCGATTATCCATGGTAAAGGTGATTTTCTAGCATACAGCGAACAAGAGCATCCAATCGCGTTACAGCTAGGTGGTTCAAATGCGACAGATTTGGCCACTTGTGCGAAATTAGCTCAAGAACGCGGCTATGATGAAGTTAACTTAAACGTTGGTTGTCCTTCAGACCGAGTACAAAATGGACGTTTTGGCGCATGTTTGATGGCAGAGCCTCAGCTAGTGGCTGACTGCGTCGCGGCAATGAAGGATGTGGTTGATATTCCTGTAACGGTGAAGACTCGAATTGGTATTGATGACCATGACTCATATGAGTTTTTAACGGATTTCATCTCGACTGTCTCAGAGAAGGGTGGCTGTGAACAATTTACGATTCATGCGAGAAAAGCGTGGCTGAGTGGATTGAGCCCAAAAGAGAACCGTGAGATCCCACCTCTTGATTACGAACGTGCCTATCAACTAAAAAGAGATTTCCCGCATTTGGTACTTGCCCTTAATGGTGGAATTAAGACGTTAGAAGAATCGAAAGAGCATTTACAGCATTTAGATGGTGTCATGATTGGGCGAGAAGCGTATCAAAGCCCTTATATTTTGGCGGAAGTAGATCAGCAGATCTTTGGTTTAGATCAACCTGTGAAAAAGCGAACTCAGGTTGTAGAAGAAATGCTCCCATATATTGAAAAAGAGTTGGCCGCAGGTGCTAGCCTTGGCCATATTACTCGTCATATGTTGGGGCTATTCCAAAGTATGCCGGGAGCAAGACAGTGGCGCCGCTATATCAGTGAAAACGCACATAAAAAAGGTTCTGGAATTGAGGTTGTAGAAGCCGCTCTTGCCAAAATACCTAAAGAGCTCAATGTGTAGATGCAGAGTGAACTGTAATTGTGTAATTTTTACCAACTAACATGGTGAATTTGACCACTTTTTATTTTAAAAGCCAGAGTGATTGTTACTCTGGCTTTTATCTATCTGATATATAAGTCTTTTATTAAAATATCAATCTTGGTATGAATACTGCTCTAGTTAACTCATAAACCATGAGGAACTGACTATGTTTGAACTAATTTTTATTTTGGTATTTATATCGACACTTCTAGTGACTGGGCTCACCATGATGACAGTCTTTGCTGCAACTGCGGTCGCTTTTGTTGTGATGACATTATTGGGGATGATAGGGGTTGTCTTTAAATTACTTCCTTGGCTTATTGTTATTGTCCTTGGGGTGTGGTTTTTCAAAAATTATGTCTATAGTTCACGTTAAATTTGGGTGAGGTTTCCGGTTAAGGCATTTTCTGTCTAAAGGTTATGTTATTATTCATCGCTTAAGACTGATATAACCACATAGCGAAAAGATTGGGAGCTATACCGGATGAATAAATCAACCTTTACTATATTAACTGGCTTAACCTTGGCTTTGGGAAGTGCATCGGCTCTTGCTGATGATGCTTTTTACTCAGCTAAAGTCGGTGCTGACATGTGGTGGGGAAATACAGAAGCGAATGAAGTGACAAGAGATGATTCAACGTCGGCTTCTCTTTACTTTGCTTTTGAACATAAATTGCCAATGATTCCCAATGCAAGTATTCGCTATACAACGATAGATGCAGATTATGTGGCATTTGATAAATATGACTACACCTTGTATTACAGTTTGATGGAGCATGACTTATTACACTTTGATGCGGGTATGACATTTACACAGTATTCGAACAGTCATTATGTCAATGGCGCACCTGCTGCCAATACCGAAAAATTCGATGAATTTACGTGGAGTTGGTATGCCCAAGGTGAAATCAACGTTCCTAAGACAGAGTTGAGCATTATTGGTCAAATGGAGTTTGGTGATAGCAGTGGCATCAAAAGTGCTGACATTATGGCCGGAGTCCAATATCGAATTCCTCTAGAAGCCGCGGATATCGCGCTCAGAGGTGGCTATCGAGTTATTGACTTAGAATCTGATGTTTTTGCCTCTGATCTGGGTAAGTCGTTTATCTTGGTTGATGGGTGGTTCTTAGGTGGCGCTGTCGAATTTTAATCCTATGGATGACTGATAACACTTACATTTCAAAGAACGTCGCTTTTATGCGGCGTTTTTTATATCTGCCATTTAGATAAATCTTAATTTTTTTAGCACTATTCTCAGTTTGAGCCATTCTTAATAGATGTGTATTGCTCTATTTTGAGAGGAGAGTGCCATGACGGTAACGGAGCTTAGATATCTGTATCGGGATAATAAGTTGGTGGAAGCGATAATCGAACCTTCAGCGGAAGAAGGGACTTGGGTTGTTGAATTTCGTCATGCAAAAGGTGGTTTTGTTTTACTCACGGATTCTCATGGTGAGGAGTGCCATTATGAAAATCTGGATTTAGCGTCGAAATCAGCTATGGCTGTGGGTTTTCAGCAAGTCCGTATTGAGCCTAAATAATAGCTTAACTATCGGCTTCTTAATTCTAAAAGTTATAAAACATGCCTATCTATTCTTTCTTGTTATTAAAAGGAGTGGTTAATCTATCGTCACGCAATGAATAGGGATGTCGTGACTATGTCGTCTAACGAGAACGTATTGTTAAAGGGGCTTTCCACTTTAGCAGCACCATTAAATGATCAACAAATAGGTCAGCTTCAACAAGCTACTTCCAATCTTTCACCACAACAACTTGCATGGGTAAGTGGGTATTTTTGGGGAGTCAGCCAAGACCAATCATCAGAATTTACTTCTAATACTCAACCTCTTGGTGTTGCATCAAAGCCTGAGGGAAAGCTCACTATTATTTATGCGTCTCAAACTGGGAATGCAAAAGGTGTAGCAGAAGCGTTAGCTCAAGAGGCTAAAACGTTTGGTATTACTGCCACTCTTTTTGATGCCAGTGACTATAAAGCTAAGAGTTTAGCGAAAGAGACGCATGTCATCATCGTTGCTTCCACCAACGGTGAAGGTGAGGCTCCGGATAATGCCATTGAGTTGCACGAATATTTACAATCGAAGAAAGCGCCTAAGTTACCGAATTTAAAGTACGGTGTGATTGGTCTAGGAGATTCGAGTTATGAATTTTTCTGCCAAACAGGCAAAGACTTTGATGCTTTTCTTTCAAAACAAGGTGCCACTCCTTTTATTGAACGGATTGACTGCGATGTCGACTATGAAAACGCTGTGCAGCAATGGCGAAAAGAAGCGCTGGATTACGTTAAAGATGCTTTATCCGTTAATGATGCCGACGTCGTACAGTTACCGATTACGCCTGCTGTTTCTCATAATCAGTACACTAAGCAAAACCCGTATACCGCGACACTATTGACGAGTCAAAAAATTACAGGCCGTGATTCTGGTAAAGATGTTCGCCACATTGAAATCGATCTTGAAGACTCTGGCCTGACTTATCAAGCGGGTGATGCTCTTGGTGTTTGGTTTGAAAATAGTGCAGAACTTGTCGATGAAATCCTAAGCCGAGTAGGTTTGTCAGGGGTTGAAAGTATCGAGGTGGATGGAGATAGCTTATCAATCCGCAGTGCTTTAATAGCTAAGTACGAAATTACGTCAGCTAATCCACAATTTGTGACCAAGTACGCTGAGCTTTCTGGAAGCAAAAAATTGCAGAAGCTGGTGGAAGATAAAGACAAGTTACGCGAGTACGCAGCAAGTACTCAAGTGATCGATGTGTTGAGTGAAAAGAAAACCAAACTATCGGCTGCTCAACTCAGTGATATTTTGCGCCGTTTGACTCCGCGTCTTTATTCCATAGCATCAAGCCAGTCTGAAGTAGAAGAAGAGGTTCATCTTACTGTAGGTGTTGTTGAATATCTCAAAGGTGATGATTCTCGTTTTGGTGGTGCTTCTAGCTTTCTTTCTCACCGATTAGAAGAAGGCGATGAAGTTAAAGTCTTCATCGAAAATAATAATAACTTCAAACTACCTCAAGATGACTCCGCTCCTATCATCATGATTGGGCCTGGTACTGGCATTGCTCCTTTCCGTAGCTTTATTCAAGAAAGAGATAACAGAGAAGCGGAAGGTAAGAATTGGCTTTTCTTTGGAGATCGAACTTTTACGCAAGATTTCTTATATCAGGTGGAATGGCAGAAGTATTTGAAGTCTGGAATATTGACGCAACTCGACGTGGCGTTCAGTCGTGATCAGCATGAAAAAGTGTACGTTCAACATCGTATTCTTGAGCAAGCAGAGCAAGTTTGGCAATGGCTAAGCGATGGGGCTTATCTATATGTATGCGGCGATGCAAACCGAATGGCTAAAGATGTGCATGAAGCTTTAGTTATTGTCGCGCAGCAACAGGGAAGCCTTAGCCGAGAGCAAGCAGAAGAATATGTAAGTGATTTACGCAAAGCAAAACGTTATCAAAGGGATGTGTATTAATGAGTGCGAAGAATGAAACAAGTAACCAGTCAGTCTTAGGTCAAGTTCTTGGGCCACTCGCTGATAACGAGCGCTTGAAGCGAGAGAGTCAGTTCTTACGAGGAACCATTGAGCATGATTTGAAGGATAGAATTACGGGTGGTTTTACGTCCGATAATTTTCAGTTGATCCGCTTTCATGGTATGTACCAGCAAGATGATCGAGATATCCGAGCGGAACGAGCAAAGCAAAAGTTAGAGCCTTTGCATAATGTGATGTTGAGAGCTCGTATGCCAGGAGGGATTATTACTCCGAAGCAGTGGCTCGCTATTGATAAATTTGCAGATGAGCATACATCATATGGAAGCCTACGATTAACAACGCGTCAAACTTTCCAATTTCATGGGGTTTTAAAACCAAACATTAAACTGATGCACCAAACTCTCAACAGCATCGGTATTGATTCAATTGCGACGGCGGGTGATGTAAACCGAAACGTATTGTGCACGACAAACCCGATAGAATCGGAATTACATCAAGAGGCTTATGAGTGGGCGAAAAAAATCAGTGAGCATTTACTCCCGAAAACACGAGCTTATGCTGAAATTTGGTTAGACGGCGAGAAGCTTGAAACAACAGACGAAGAGCCTATTTTAGGCAGCAACTATTTGCCGCGTAAATTTAAGACCACCGTTGTGATCCCGCCACAGAATGATGTGGATGTTCACGCCAATGATCTTAACTTTGTTGCGATTGCCGATGAAGGAAAGCTCGTTGGGTTTAATGTATTAGTTGGTGGTGGGTTAGCGATGACGCATGGTGATACGTCTACCTATCCACGTAAAGCGGATGATTTCGGCTTTATACCTCTAGAGAAAACGTTAGATGTTGCAGCCGCGGTAGTCACCACGCAACGAGATTGGGGAAACCGCTCAAATCGTAAAAATGCAAAGACGAAGTACACATTAGATAGAGTCGGCATTGATGTATTTAAAGCTGAAGTGGAAAAGAGAGCCGATATTCAGTTTGAGCAAAGTCGCGCGTATGAATTTACAGAGCGTGGTGATCGCATCGGTTGGGTAAAAGGTATTGATGAGAAATATCATTTAGCTCTGTTTATTGAAAATGGTCGATTACTGGATTTTCCGGGAAAACCTTTAAAAAGCGGAGTGGCCGAAATAGCGAAGATTCACCAAGGTGATTTCCGCATGACCGCAAATCAAAATCTTATTGTTGCAGGGGTTCCTGTGGAACAAAAAGAGGAGATAGACGCTATCGCTCGTAAGTATGGCCTGATTGATGATGGTACTTCTGAGCAACGTAAAAACTCAATGGCATGCGTCGCATTTCCAACCTGCCCGTTAGCAATGGCTGAAGCTGAACGTTTTCTTCCTCAATTTGTTACTGATGTTGAAGGCATCCTTAAAAAGCATGGATTACCAGAGGATGAAAATATAATTCTTCGCGTCACGGGGTGTCCGAATGGCTGTGGTCGCGCAATGTTGGCCGAAATTGGTCTAGTAGGTAAGGCTCCTAATCGTTATAACTTACACCTTGGTGGTAATAAAGCGGGGACGCGAGTTCCGAAAATGTACAAAGAAAATATCACAGAAGCTCAGATTCTAGAGGAAATCGATCTGCTGGTGGGCCGCTGGGAAAAAGAGAGACATGAGAACGAAGCTTTCGGTGATTTCACCATTCGCAGCGGGATCATAGGCGAAGTGAAAGTGTCTAAGAGGGATTTTTATGATTGATTCTATTGCGCATCCATTAACGTTGGCTGAATTCATTCCTCTGACTAAAGTGGAACAAACATTACGTCTTGGTGAAATTAATGGTGAGTTAGAAAAGTTAACCGCTCAAGAAAGGATCGTATGGGCGCTTGAAAATTTAGATGGTGCTCATATTGTTAGCTCAAGTTTTGGTGTCCAGGCTGCTGTGATGCTTCACCTTGCAACACAGGCTAAGCCGGATATCCCTGTGGTATTAACTGATACGGGTTATTTGTTCCCTGAAACATACCGCTTTATTGATGAGTTAAGTGAAAAGTTAACTCTTAATTTAAATATCTATCGAGCACATGAGAGTCCTAACTGGCAAGAAGCAAAATATGGTCAACTGTGGGATCAAGGTATAGACGGCTTAGAGAAGTATAATAAGTTGAATAAAGTTGAACCTATGCGCCGTGCTTTAGATGAACTGGAAGTTAGCACTTGGTTTTCAGGCTTGAGAAGAGAGCAGTCTAGCTCAAGAGCAAATCTTCCCATCTTGTCTGTTCAAAATGGCGTGTTTAAATTTCTGCCAGTGATTGATTGGACTAATAAAGATGTGCACCACTATTTGCAAGAGAATCAACTTAGCTACCATCCTTTGCGAGATGAGGGGTATTTATCCGTTGGAGATACGCATACATCTAAAAGGTGGGAACCAGGAATGAGTGAGGAAGAGACCCGATTTTTCGGATTAAAAAGAGAATGTGGCCTTCATGACGATAATTCAGAGCAAAATGGCTCTGGCATTTAACTAGCTGTCATATTCACGAGTAAATAAAGTCGGATTTCCGGCTTTATTTATATATGTAGCGCTGCAAGAAAGAACAACTCTGTGGATAACTTGTGTTTTAGTGGGTACAAATAAGTATAAATAACACGTTGAGTGAAAATGAAACGCTTAAGCTCTGTTTTTACATTTTTTATGAAAAAGAGCTTGCCAATGCGATCGTTATCTCTATAATG